>CAYTDU010000243.1:0-7601 GCA_964436395.1 uncultured Gemmatimonadaceae bacterium
CTCCAGAGCATCGAAGGCGCACTGATGATCATGGTGAGCCATGGTATATCTACGGGCGCACTGTTCTTCATGGCGGGTATGCTGAGCGAGCGACGGCATACGCGGGAGATTGCGGCATTCGGTGGCCTGGCCAAGGTCGTACCGGCATTTGCCGCTGTGTTGTCGTTGGTATGCCTGTCGTCAATAGGACTTCCGGGAACAAATGGGTTCATCGGCGAATTTCTCGTGCTGCTGGGGGCGTTCGGGCCATATCCTTGGGCAGCAGCTATTGCGGCTACGGGCGTGATTTTTGCGGCGGCGTATCTTCTCTGGGCTTTGCAACGAATCATCTACAACAAACTCGATAAACAGGAGAACACCGAGTTGGCCGATCTATCGGTGAGAGAGTACTTCGTACTCACTCCCCTCCTGGCGTGCATACTATGGATCGGTCTGTTCCCCGCGCCATTCCTAAGGCGGGTTGAAGCGTCGGTGGATCACCTAATAACACAGGTTCAGGTGCAGACTGAGGCGTCTGCGGTTGTGACTGCTGAGGAGCAGCATCCGTAATGGGATTGACGATCGATCTGAGTAGCCCCGGTGGCCTGGTGGTCGCACTCCTCCCGGAGATAGTGCTCACTTGTTGGGCGTTGGTGATACTCCTGGCGGCAGCGTGGCGTCATCGCGACGAAGCCGACCAACAACTGGCCGGGCACCTAGCTCTGTTGGGGCTTGTGAGCACGATTCTGGTAGTATTCTGGCTGTGGGGCAGAGGCGCTCACTCTGAAGGCATCGCGACGATGATAGCGCTCGATGGCTTTCGATATGCTTCCGCTTCGATATTCATCCTGGGTGCGATCCTCACGGTGATGTTGTCTTTGGGATACCTGGGAAGGGAGCAGATATGGGTGCCGGAATTCTATGTCTTGCTCCTCCTCGCCACGGTTGGAATGATGGTGATGGGCGGCGGAACCGACTTGATCGTGATCTTCGTCGGTCTCGAGCTGATGTCGATTTCGGTATACGCGCTAGCCGGCATTAACAGACGCAGCGTTTTTTCCGCTGAAGCCGCCCTGAAGTACTTCCTGCTTGGCGCGTTTGCTTCCGGCTTCTTCCTGTATGGAGTGGCGCTGATTTATGGCGCTACAGGCACTACCAATCTCACACAGGTGCACCTGCGTATTGTAGAACTCGGCCTGCAATCGAATACCATGCTCCTCATAGGTCTTGGGTTGCTGCTGGTGGGATTCGCCTTCAAAGTAGCTGCGGTTCCGTTTCACATGTGGGCTCCGGACGTGTACGACGGCGCCCCCACGCCAGTGACCGCCTATATGGCAACAGCGGTGAAGGCCGCAGCATTCGCGGCGCTCATCCGAATTCTTATCCATGCTTTGGGTGACAGCTACGTAGTCTGGAAGACCGTTGTTTGGTGGTTGGCTGTGATTACGATGTTTGGCGGTAACCTCATAGCTCTCGCGCAGACCCAATTGAAGCGGATGCTCGCGTACAGCTCAGTCGGGCACGCAGGGTACTTGCTGGTGGCTGTGTCCAGCGGCGGTGAGATGGGCGCGGCGGCTTTCCTGTTCTATATCACGGCTTACACATTGATGACTGTCGGGGCGTTCGCGGTGCTCGCAGCAGCAGGGAGAGATGGCGAGCGGGATGTGCGCATCGACGATCTCAGCGGCCTCGGTTCGAAGCGACCATGGCTCGCGTTTGCGATGACCATTTTCATGCTGTCTTTGCTGGGATTTCCAGGTACCGCTGGATTCATCGGCAAGTGGTTCATACTCTCGTCGATTATTCAATCCGACCAACTGTTTCTGGCCGTGGTCCTCGTCCTCGCCAGCGTGGTGTCCGCGGGCTTCTACCTGCCGGTTGTCATGGTCATGTACATGAAGCCGGCTGCATCTGAGGATGCGCATCGCAATGTGCACCTCGTAGGCCCCGCGAGGATGGTAGTCACCTTTGTAACCGTTCTCCTGTTACTGTTCGGCGTTTGGCCCAACCGGGCCATGGATCTGGCCAGGGATGGGGCGGACGGTCTCCAACCGGCGCCCACGCAGGTCTTCACCGACTGATCGCCCCCCCTCGGCGGGCGATTAGTTCAGCGTTTCTTCGAGGTAGCGAATGGACGTACCTGCAGTAGTCTTTCGGCAATATGACATCCGTGGAGTCGTTGGCGACGAGCTCACACCGCAGCTTGCACACGCTGTTGGGCGCGCATTGACCACGGTGGGTCGGGCCAAGCTGGAACGTGACCCCAAGGTAGCGGTCGGATACGACAACCGTCCATCCGGGAATCTGCTCTCTCGGGCAATGCGAGATGGTGTTGCTGCAGCGGGCGGGACCGCCGTGGATGTCGGCATGCTGCCAACCCCGGCGCTCTACCTGGCCGTCGAGGAGTTGGACGTTGACGGTGGAGTGCAAATCACCGGCTCCCACAACCCGCCGGAATTCAATGGGTTCAAGATGCTGATGGCTGGTGAAACCCTGTACGGCGACGCGATTCAACATCTCCGGAAACTGATTGAAGACGACAAACTCGACTCGGGGCACGGCACTATCGAGGGCGACGACTCGGTGTTGGTGAGGTATGCAGATGCAATCGTATCGCGCAACGGTCCCCTTCAACAACCTGTCAAAGTAGCGGTGGACTGCGGCAATGGTGTGGCCAGCCTGTGCGCTGAGTCAGTCTTGACCCGGATCGGAGCCGACGTTGTCCCGCTGTTCTGTGAGTCCGACGGGAGCTTCCCAAACCATCATCCCGATCCCACGGTGGTTGAAAATCTGGCCGACCTTCAGGAGACCGTCCGGCGCACTGGAGCTCAGCTCGGGATTGCGTTCGATGGCGACGGTGACAGGATAGGCGCGGTTGACGAGGACGGGAATGTCGTCTACGGCGATCAGCTGCTCGTGCTGTTCGGCAGAGATCTGGTCGACCGCGGCATCACGGATAGCCCGGTCATCTTCGACGTCAAATGCTCTAACGTTCTGGCACAAAAGTTAGCAGATGCCGGTTTGGAACCGGTGATCTGGAAAACCGGCCACTCGCTGATAAAGGCGAAGATGAGTGAGATGAACGCACCACTCGCCGGCGAGATGAGCGGTCACATGTTCTTCGCGGGCGATTACTACGGTTTCGACGATGCTCTCTTTGCCGCTGCTAGATTGCTGGCTTATGTATCGCGCAAAGGTGGACCGCTCTCGGCGCTCCTCGCAGACCTTCCAAAGACGTTTGCGACGCCAGAGATTCGTGTCGAGTGCCCGGAAGAGAGGAAGTTTTCGATTGTTGAAGAAGCGGCGGATTACTTTTCAAAAAGATACGAGGCTCTGACCATTGACGGTATCCGGATCTCGTTCCCTGAGGGATGGGGGCTGATCCGGTCATCGAACACGCAACCAGTGTTGGTAATGCGGTTCGAGGCGTCTTCTGAGGAGCTTCTAGCAGAATACCGTGGGGAAGTCGAGAGTTGGCTCAGAGACCACGGTGTAAAGATGGGATGATCAGATGAGTATCAAATCAAGCTGCCCAGGGACAATAGTTGTAGCCCTTGGCGGCAATGCACTTTCACCCGCGGGACAACCTGGTACCATATCCAACCAGTTTCACCACACACGTCGCTCGCTCAACGTGATTGTGGAGTTTGCTCGTGAGGGTTGGCACATTGCGATCGTGCACGGCAACGGACCGCAGGTTGGTGACGAACTCATGCGCAACGAGGTAGCTCTCGACGAAGTGAATCCACTGCCTCTCGGTGTATTGGTGGCAGAAACAGCAGGTTGGATCGGTTATATGATCCAACAGTCTTTGCAGAACGCCTTGATGAGTGCGGGTATTGAACGGGAAGTGCTCACCGTTATCACGCAGACTCTGGTCAGCAAAGAGGATCCAAGGCTGCAGCTCGCGACCAAGCCGATAGGACATGAACTATCTCAAGAGGCGGCAGAAAGGCTCAATAAGCACGGTTTTGTGACGGGGCCCGATGGCTCAAAGAGGATCCGACGCCTAGTTGCGAGTCCGACGCCTATCGGCATTATCGAAGCGCCTGCAGTCAAGCAGTTGGTGGAAGCTGGTAAAATTGTCATCTCGGCGGGCGGAGGTGGACCACCTGTGTACGTCGATGAGGATGGCAGATTAGAAGGGATCGATGCTGTCATCGACAAGGACGGTGCCGCTGCCATTATCGGCCACAGGGTTGGCGCTGACGTCCTCTTGATCTTGACGGACGTTGATGGTGTGTATGAAGGATGGGGCACCGAGAAAAGTCGGCGGTTGAATCGACTTACATTGAAAGAAGCAGAAAAACTCTTGGCTGAAGGCCAGCTGGGCGAGGGAAGTATGAAACCCAAGGTTGAGGCCGGAGTCAATTTCTTACGGGGTGGGGGGAAACGAGCCATTATCGCGGAATTGGCGGATGGACTCGAAGCCCTCCGTGGTGACACTGGAACTACGATCACAGGGGAGAACTGAAGTGAACTTGCATGAATACCAGGCGCGCGGCCTACTCAAGGACGCCGGCATTCCCGTTCCTGACGGAGATGTCGCGACGACTCCTGACGAAGTAGAAGCCATCGCGAAGAAGCTGGGCTCAACCGTTGTCGTAAAGGCCCAGGTTCATGCGGGCGGCCGCGGCAAGGCTGGCGGTGTGAAGCTGGCAAAAGACCCGGCGGAGGCTCGTGCGCATGCAGAGGCCATCCTCGGCATGGAGATCAAGGGATTGACCGTCGAAAAGGTACTCGTCGTACCGGCGGTGGACATCGCTACCGAGAGTTACGTCGGCGTCATCGTGGATCGAGGATCCGAGCGCGCTGTGATGATGGTGAGCCCAGCCGGCGGCGTGGACATCGAGGAAGTGGCCGCCACAACTCCTGAAAAGATCTTCAAACAGGCGATCGATCCACACATGGGGCTGTTGCCGCACCAAGCGATGGGACTCGCGTTCAAGCTGTACGACGACGTGAAGCAGGTGCGCCAGGCTGCCTCAATCATGCGGCAGTTATATTCCGCGTTCGTGAAGGCTGGTGCTTCGCTCGCCGAAATCAACCCGCTGATCACCACGAAAGACGGCGAGGTACTGGCGATCGATGCGAAGATCGGCATCGATGACAACGAACTCGAACGGAAACCGGAAATCGAGGCGCTGCGCGACGCTTCCGCTGAGGTTCAATCGGAGATCGATGCTCGTGACGCCGGACTCACTTTCATCAAGCTCGATGGGAACGTCGGCTGCTGCGTTAACGGCGCCGGCCTGGCCATGGCAACCATGGACGTGGTGAAGTTTTTTGGGGGCGAGCCAGCTAACTTCCTGGACATTGGCGGCAGCTCCAATCCGGAGAAGGTCGTCGCTGCAATGAAGATCATTACCAGCGACAAGAACGTGAAGGCAATACTCTTCAACATCTTCGGCGGCATAACCCGCTGTGACGACGTGGCAAACGGCATCGTCACCGCCTTGAAAGAAATCAAGGTCGAGATTCCAATTGTTATCAGACTCACCGGGACCAACGAGGACATCGCGCTCGACATCCTAAAGGGAGCTGGCTTCGAGGCCCTCACAGACATGGACGAGGCGGTCCAACAGGCCGTCAAACTCGCGCAGGAGGCAGCGTGAGCATATTCATAGACAACAACACGAAGCTCGTGGTGCAGGGCATCACCGGCCGTGACGGATCTTTTCACACTAAGCAAGCAATCGAGTACGGCACTCAGGTCGTCGCCGGAGTAACGCCAGGGAAAGGCGGGCAGACCTTCGAGAACTCCGTGCCCATCTTCAACACAGTCGCGGACGCCGTGGAGAAAACCGGCGCCAATACATCAGTGATCTTCGTGCCCGCGCGGTTTGCCGCAGACGCCATCTACGAGGCTGCGGATGCTGGAGTGAAGCTGATTGTCTGCATTTCCGAGGGAGTCCCGGTGTTGGACATGACAGGCGTTGCCCCCTTCGTGAAGAAGTGCGGCGCACGCCTAATCGGCCCCAATTGTCCCGGTTTGATTTCGCCTGGACAGTCAAAGGTCGGCATCGTCCCGGGTGTCATCTGCAAGGAAGGCTCGGTCGGTGTTGTATCGCGCAGCGGTACCTTGACCTATGAGATAATACACCAGTTGACGAGCAACGGTCACGGCCAGTCGACCTGCATAGGTATCGGTGGAGACCCGATCATCGGGACTAACTTCATTGACTGCCTCGAGGCATTTCAGGCCGATCCCGCAACTGATTCGATCGTCATGATTGGTGAGATCGGTGGGACGGCTGAGCAGGAAGCTGCCGAGTATATCAAGCAAAAGGTCACCAAACCCGTGGTAAGCTTCATTGCAGGCCAGACAGCACCTCCGGGTCGCCGCATGGGCCACGCCGGCGCCATTATCTCAGGTTCGTCAGGCACCGCCGCGGAGAAGATGGAAGCACTGTCTGCGGCTGGCATAGGCGTCATGAAACGTCCTGCGGAGGTTGTCCAGTTGCTGGAAGAAAAGCTGTGAACAAGTGAGGTTACTAGACCTCCTCGTCCCCGATCGGATTTTAGTTCCGATCGGGGGTGACACCCTACACGACGCCATCACCGAGCTGGTAACGGCGATGCAAGCCTCAGGTTTGGTTGATGACCCTGTTCGGTTCGAGGAGCTAGTTGGCGACACCCTTCCCAGAGACGTCGTGACGATACGCCAGGCGTTTCTGCTCTATTTCCGGACCGATGCGGTTGCCCATCTCACAGTCGGTATGGGGATCGCTCCTAAACCGCTCCATCGCGAACACGATCCGTCCAAACAGGCGAGAATCGTGCTGCTCGTGACGGCCCCCCCATGCGAAACATCTCGGTTCCTCCGAACCGTGAGTGCGTTTTCACACGCGCTTGGCCACGAAGACATAGTGGAGAAGTTGTTGGCCGCCGAGAGCGCGGACGACGTTTTGGCAATTGAGGCGCTCACGGAAGTCGAGCTCCGCGACTACCTGGCCGTCAGGGATGTGATGGTTCATAGGCGCCTTTACGTGGCACCCGACACTAAGCTGCACGAGGCAGCCCGGCTGATGGCCACTGCAAGCGTGCCGGCACTCCCCGTGCTTTCTGAGACTGGGGAGGTACTCGGGATGGTCGGGCAAAGGGAACTACTACGCCACTTGCTGCCAATCCACGTCAAACGCATGACGGGAGACGATTCGCCCGCGACGGAAGGCTGCGAACCAGAACAGCAGGATCCAAACGAGTTGCTGGTACGCGAAGTGATGGACCGAAGCGTTCTATGCATCTCCGAGGACCAAACCATCCGTGAGGTTGCTACCATGATGTTGAGCAGGAACATCGACCGGTTCCCGGTTGTCCGTGACGGACGACTCGTCGGGTTCTTGACCCGAGGTGACATGGTACGATGCCTGTTTGGGCGCTAGCCCGGAATCACACCACACAACGCGTATACGCATCGGGTAGTTGAGGTGTATCTGTGACGCAGGAAGCTGAGATATTGATGCAAACACTTGCGATTCTAAAACCTGACGCTATCAGCTCAGACCTGACCGGCAAGATACTGGCTCACATAGAAGCTGCTGGTTTTCGAATCGTTGCCGCACGCACCACCAGGCTCACTCGGGGAGAAGCCGAGGCGTTTTACGATATTCATCGAGAGC
>CAYTDU010000244.1:0-7586 GCA_964436395.1 uncultured Gemmatimonadaceae bacterium
TCGACGTTGCAGCATGTATTGTCCCTTCGGTATCGACATCGCTTACCTGCTGCTCACTGTCCGCCGCATCTGCAGCTTGCTTGGAGTCGTGCCTCAGTATTTGCAGGACACCACGAACTCTCACTCCGCGACGCAAAACCAGATGTGGGTCCAGCAAGACGAGTGGATTGACACGCTACAGTGGCAGGAAGAAGAAGCTCGGGACGAGATCAAAACGGCGCGGATTCCGCTGGACAAGGAAGGTGCCGAGATCATGTATTCGGTTATCGCCCCTGAGCCGAAGATCCTGGCGCAGCTGTTGGGCAACATGGCTCAGATCTTCACGGTGGCAGGTGCAGACTGGACAATGCCTGCTTCTGACGGCTGGGATAACAGTAACATGGCGATGTACTCGGGTGACTTCGAGGTCATGAGTAGGGTTGAGAAGCTCCATTGGGAGACGGCGGCGCGGCTCAAGGTCAAGAAGGTGGTCATGGGAGAGTGCGGTCACGCATTCCGGGGTGCGGTTTACGACGGCCCCCGTTGGTTGGGATGGAAGTTTCCGCCGATTCCCATGGTGCATGCCGTCGAGTACTACTACGACATAATCACGAGCGGCAAGATCAAGATCAGAGAGAAGTTCAAAGAACCCATAACTCTCCAAGATCCGTGTAACATCGTTCGCGGTCGTGGGCTTGGAGACAAACTGCGTTATGTGATGAATGCTCTGTGCGAGGACTTTCGCGACGTGACTCCGAACCACGAGCACAACTACTGCTGCATGGCCGGTGGAGGGACTATCAATTGCGGCCCGCCGTGGAAGAACTCGCGGATGGAAAGCAATCGAGTCAAGGCGGAACAGTTCGAACGAACGGGCGCGGAATACGTCTGCACGCCATGTCACAATTGCCACAGCGGAATCGAAGACATCATTGGTTACTACAAACTCGGCATGCACGTGAAGTTCATCAGCGAGATTATGGTGCAGGTCATGGAAATCCCCGAAGAGTTGCAGGCCTGACATGCTCGAGACAACCGGGAACACGATGATCCACAGAATGGGAATTCGGCGTAAGACGAGAGCGATTCGCAACTGCATTCATGTCGCGTTGGCCTGTGGCGCACTGGCAGCATGTGGCGGGGCGGTGGAGGAGGGGCCAGTACTCGGTGCCGACGTCATCTCTATCGACAGCATGTCTGCGTTCGGCAGACTGGACCGCGCGGCGGTGGCGTTCCCGCACGACACGCACTGGACAGCTGTCGCTGCACAGAGCCAGGACTGTGAAACGTGCCACATGAGAATGGAAAGTGGCTATCTGTCGCAGAACTTCTTGCGGTTGGCTTCCAATGACGAAGAAACCGTGATGCAGACATATCACGACAACTGCATCGCTTGCCATGACTCAACTGCTGCAGCAGGCAGGAGTTCCGGGCCAGTCACCTGCGGCGAGTGCCACTCGGTGCGGCCGGCTTGGGTGACTGAACGGACAGAGATGGGCTTTGATGCTTCGCTCCATCATCGTCATGGAGAAGCATTGGGTGATCGATGCGAGTTGTGTCATCACGAGTACAACGAACAGACTGAAGAGATATACTACGCAGAGGGAGAGGAGACGACGTGTCGTTACTGTCACCTCTCCGTGCCCGAGCCCGGGGACGTGGCAACGTCACTTTCAGTGGCGTCACACAAAGCGTGCATTGGGTGTCATCTGGATTTGCCCGATGCCGGACCAACCGAATGTGCGGGGTGTCACGACGCCGCGCGCCAGAGCCAAATCCAAGTCGTTGAGTCACCTGATAGGCTGGATCGAGGACAGCCCGATTTCGTACTGCTGAGGGCCAATAATCTCGACTCGAGTAAGATCAACACGGTTCCGTTCTCACACGTCGGCCACGAGGGCTTCAATAACACATGCCGCGTCTGTCACCACCAGAGCATGACGCGGTGCGCCGACTGTCATACACTGCGCGGCAGCGAGGAAAGCCAAGGGGTGACGCTCGAGCACGCGATGCACGCCTTGAACACGGAGCGGAGTTGTCTCGGTTGTCACGAGGCCGAAAAATCTGAACTCGGATGCGTGGGTTGTCATTCACAAATGCGACACGGTGAAGTGTCAGAGCGCTCCTGCACGGTCTGTCACGCCGGGCCAACGCCTGATCGTGTCGTTGCGGTAGAGAACAGATACCGGTCGCTGGATCAATTCAGGCTGTCGGCGCGAGAATCTCGACTTTCATTCAGCGATGCCGACATCCCGGAATCAATTACGATCGGGGTGCTATCCGAAAAGTACGAACCGGTTGAATTCCCGCATCGACAGATCATCGACCGCCTGCAACAGCACATCGATGACAGTAGAATAGCGACGCACTTCCATGGCGGTGCGGACGCTATGTGCCAGGGATGTCACCATCATACTCCCGTAGGCGTTCTACCGCCGTTGTGTGAGAGTTGCCATGGTGAGCCGTTCGATGAGACAGAGCTCCACGAGCCGGGCCTGCTCGGTGCGTACCATCGACAGTGCCTCGGTTGTCACCAGACGATGGAGATTGAGGAACCACAAGATTGCGAAGGATGTCATGCCCTCCGACCGTCACAGACAGGTGGGCAATGACCTCTGGCGAGAGCACAAAAGGGAGCAGTGCATGAGTTCATCGCGCAGGAAGTTCTTGGGTTGGGTAGCGGCCGCAGGAGCGACCGCCGCTCTGCCCAAGAGTGCTTCCGCACAACACGGGCATTTCGAAGGCTACCCCGACAGCTACGGTGTGCTTCACGACACGACCCTGTGCGTCGGCTGTCGGTCGTGCGAGGCGGCCTGCAACGAGGTTAATTCACTTCCGCAGCCGGAAAGACCGTTTGATGATCTGACGGTTCTCGAAGAAAAACGGCGCACACATGCGGAATCGTATACGGTGGTGAACCAGTACGATGTTACCGGGAATCACATGTCGCCGGTATTTCGAAAGTCGCAGTGCAATCACTGTCTCGAACCGGCGTGTGCGTCGGCGTGTTTCGTCGGGGCCTTCACCAAGACTCCCGAAGGTGCGGTTGTCTACGATGCCTCACTCTGTGTTGGTTGCCGCTACTGCATCATCGCCTGTCCCTTCAATATTCCCACTTACGAATACAACACTGCGCTGACACCGCGAGTCATGAAGTGCACGATGTGTCATCCGCGGATCGTGGAAGGGCTCCTGCCCGGCTGTGTCGAGGCCTGTCCGATGGAAGCCCTCACGTTCGGCAAGCGCGATGATCTGATCAGTATTGCAAGGGAAAGAATACGAAAGTACCCCGACCGCTACATAGACCACGTGTACGGCGAGCACGAGATGGGTGGGACGAACTGGTTGTACATAACCGGCGCTCCGTTCGAGGAGGTCGACATGCGGACCGATCTCGGAGATCTTCCGGCGCCTGAGCTCACGTCGGGCGCACTGGGAATGGTGCCGATGGTGATTGGTGTATGGCCTGTGTTGCTCGGTGGGGCCTACTTGATGAATCAATACAATGATCGTGCTGCCGAGAACGAAAAGACCGACGCGGTGGCAAATGCGATCGCCAATACGGAGGCGGCTGCGGCGGCTAAAGCGGATAAGGCTGCGGAGATGGCTAAGAAAAAGCAGGAGCAAGCCGTGAATCTGGCCGTCAAGAAAGCACTGGAAGAAGCCGCCAAGGATAGCGGCGGGGCGGAGGAATGATGTCAGAGGAAGCCGTTGCCGTGGCGAAACACGAGAAACGTTCCTGGCTTACACCGTTCAATGTGGTGATGGGAATCATTCTGCTGTTGGGGCTGATCCTCACAATTAGAAGGTTTACCGGGGGGCTCGGATCGGTAACCAATCTCGACGACACCAGCCCCTGGGGCATATGGGTGGGGTTCGACCTCTACTGTGGTGTTGCCTTGGCTGCCGGCGGATACGTAACAGCAGCGTCGGTCGAGCTTTTTGGTTTGAAGAAATTCCACGCGGCTGTGAGGCCAGCAATCCTGACGGGGTTCTTGGGCTACTCGCTCGTCGGTTTTGCTCTGTTATATGACGTGGGTCGACCATGGCGCCTCCCGTACCCATTTGTGGTAAGCCAAGGTGTCACGTCGGTCATGTTTGAGGTTGGCGCATGTGTGGCGCTCTATCTCACAGTGCTGTTTCTTGAGTTCTCGCCGGCTGCTCTCGAGTGGCTCGGGTTGAAACGACTCCGCAATGTTTTGGTCAAGATGACCATTGGGCTGACCATAATGGGTGTAGTGCTGTCCACGCTTCACCAGTCTTCGCTGGGTGCGATGATGCTGATTGTCCCGTCCAAGCTGCACCCACTCTGGTATTCACCCTTCATACCGATCTTTTTCTTCATCTCGAGCATCGTAGCTGGCCTTTCGATGGTCGTGTTCGAGGCGACCCTCTCACACAAATATTTTTCTGACAAGATGGACGAGGAACACGCCGCAAGTCGAGATGTGGTTGCTCTGGGTTTTGGGAAGGCGGCTTCGATGGTCCTGATCGGCTACTTCGCCATCAAAGTGTTCGGGGTGGCTTTGGGCAACCACTGGGACCTGCTATTCACCGGTTGGGGAGCGTGGTTCTTGGTGGAGATGCTTGGTTTCGTCGCTCTCCCGGCATTCTTGTTTGCTGTTGGAACCCGGGACCGCAATGTGAAGTTGATACGCGCAACTGCTCTGCTGAGTGTCCTCGGTATCGTTCTGAACCGGCTCAATGTGACGCTTATTGCGTTCAACTGGACTCTGCCGTTACATGAGAAGTACATACCCAACATTCAGGAAATTGGCGTTTCCGTGTTCGTGGTGGCGTGCGGAATCATCGCGTTCCGGTTCATCGTGACCCGCATGCCCATTTTCTATGAGCATCCGGACTACAAGGAAGCACACTGAGGTTAGAAGAGATGCCTGAGGGAATTCATACGCTACAGGAGTTTATGCTCAGAACCAAGGGCGTGGTCTACATACTGGCTTTCGCATATTTGGCTGGGTTCATTGCCTTTTGGCGGTTTCTGAATCAGGGGAAGAAGCGTTACTGATAGGTAGAAACCGCGCCGCCCTACGTCTTAATCCTGATGCCGCTGGCGGGTGCATCGCCGTAGGATATTTGACGCGGGCGGCGCTCTGCGTTTGGCTGCCGTCCATTCCCGCTTATGGAGGCGCCAACATGCTGCTAGTGGTGATCATCTTTTCGGCAATAATCCTGTGGTTGATGTTTGCCAAGGGCACGCGGCCGGATCACTGATACGCAACCCCGGCACGGATTCATTACTCAGCTGCAACCCCGATTGCTTCCTGGACAGCCGCGAGCAGGCCTTCCTTGTCAATCGGTTTGTCGAACACCGGAACCGACTTGCTCACCGCAACATCTCTTCCGGCGGCGCCGCTGATAACAATCACCGGGATCTCTTTGTACTCCTTCTTGTCGTGAAGCTTGCGGAACAGGCCGGTACCGGTCTCTTCGGGCATCATTAGGTCAAGAAGGATCAAGTCAGGCTTCCTATCCTTGATCTGGGCCATCGCCGCATTGCCGTCTTCGGCGGTCCTCACGCCGTATCCGACATCCTCCAGGTAGCTACTCAGGAATTCCCGTACGTCGGGCTCGTCGTCAACAACAAGTATGTCTTGTTTCATGATTCACTCTCCCACTTCCAGGTCAACGCACCGACCTGAACAGCCTCAGTAGCTGAGGAAGCGTCGATGCATCCGCTTCGTCAGCGAGCTGGTGAAGCTGGTGCCTCATGCGCTCCACCTCGTGCTCACGCAGTTCCTGCTCCAGCCCAACGCCGAGTATCTCGCTGATGAGATCAGAATATTGCTCGGGATCTACCGGTTTTTCCAGGTACATCCTGGGGCCCAGTTGGCCCTTGTCAGCAAATATCTCCTGCAGGTCGCCGCGTCCCAAGTCATCGTTCGCGTGAGCGGTCACAATGACCACAGGAATGTCACGCCATTCCTGCCTACGCCGCAGATCGTGCAGAAATCGCATGCCAGACTTCTTCGGCATCACGAGATCCAGAGAGATCAAATCGGGCGCTTTCTCTTCAACCCGAGAGAGCGCATCTTCACCGTCTGAGGCGGTAACGACCTGATAGCCGCTGTCCTCCAATACGGTGGAGAGGAATTCCCGTACGTCGTCCTCGTCGTCGACGACCAGAATGGTCTTATCTTGCGGTGTGGCCACGTTTTCAATCCCCATCTCGTGAGCGATTGTTGACAGCAATCTCTTCATTGGAAGGTTTGGGCAAGCGGTCCCGGGGAAGCTCGATACGGAAGGTGGAGCCCTGTTCCTTCACAGAATCCATCTCGATCGTTCCGCCATGTTGCTGGACTATCTTGCGAGTAACCATAAGACCGAGTCCGGTTCCACCAAGTCCCTTCGTAGTGAAGAAAGTCGTGAAGACCTTGCCCATGATCTCGCAATCCATTCCAACGCCGTTGTCCGACACTTCAAACACTAGAGTGCTATCGTTATCAGTAACACTCAACTTAACAACCCGTTCATCCCTGTTGGATGATTGGCAGGCGTCAATGGCATTCGACACCAAGTTCTCCAGACATGTACGAATGTCCTCCAAATCCAAGCTGGCTGGAGCGATAATGTCGCTGCATTCGAATTGGAGCTCAACACCTCTCTCTAATGCTGCTGCTTTGTAGAACTCAACTACTTCGTCCGCGATCTTCGCTGGGTCGGCCAGCACTGCCTTGGGTACATGCCCCCTGGAAAAGCTCAAGAACCCTCGAACGAGTACCGTGATTCGTTGGATGTTGCGCTCGAGCATCTCCCAGCCCTTGTTGGTCCGTTCGGTCGAGCCTTTCTTGATGCCTGACTGGATCACGTACATGCCGCCCTGCAATGCGGTCAATATGTTCTTGATCCCATGCGCCAACTGCGCAACGGTGCTGCCAACGGCTGCCAAGCGCTCGTTTTCGAGCTTCTCCTTCTCGAGTTTCTTGTATTCCCTCAGGTCTTGCAAGAAGGCTGCCGATCCGAGTACCCGGTCGCCCTCTCTGAGCACGGTCCCGGACAAGCGGACCGGGAGAACACTTCCTTCTGCATCCACCACGGTAGTATCAGGCAAGTGCAGCGACGTCTTGCCTTCGTCGGTTGCACGAAGGAACTCCTCGGGCAGGAAGTCGGACAGTCGCTTCTTGCCGAGGACATCGACGGCGTCGAGCTTGAACATCTCAGCCGCAGCGGAGTTGAAGATGTTGATCGTACCGCTTTCATCACCTGCCACTAGCGCGTCAATTGCGCTTGCGGTCAACTTCTGTCGAAAATGAGCCTCTCTCAAGAGTCGGGCCGAGAGCTTCTCTGATTCAGTAACGTCGACCGCCATCTCGATCACATGTTCGCACCCTCTCCCGGAGCGTGAGAGTGGTGCGGTTGACACGACATACCTCGTGATGTCGCCCTGTTTGTCTATTCCGACCTGACGCGAAGTGTACGAACCGCCATCGGCGAAAGTCTTCATGGCAGGGCAGTCGACGCACCGTTCGTCACTTTGCTTTAGTACCCTGAAACACTGTTCTCCGACACGGTCGCCAAAGGTGTTTCTGAGGAGCTCGTTTGCTCTGACGACACGGAAGTTGCGGTCGATGACCGCCACATAGCATGGC
>CAYTDU010000245.1:0-7565 GCA_964436395.1 uncultured Gemmatimonadaceae bacterium
GCAGGAAGCGGGGCAATGCCAGGCCTAGTTGGCTCGCATAGGGAAGGAGCCGCAAAGCGTTCCAGCCTTCGAGGTCAGGCTCATCCCATTGGCTAGGATCCGGTACCGCGCCGAATGAGTCGCACCCAACCAGTTTACCATCCGCCGCCGACAGCCATGAAGCATTTGCCAAAGTCGTAATCGCCCCGAGACGCGTCAGCAGCTTGAGATCGTCCATCTCGGATCCGAACGAATAGCACCCGACGAGCAGCGACCAGGGGATTGCTCCTGGTGTCCCAACGCTCGACTCCACCAACAGCCGATACAATCCGGTATTCTCTAGCGGGACTTCTTGGCTCTGGTCACGCAGAAGTTCTTCCTTCGAGACATCAATGAGGAACAGCTTGAGAGACGGACCCGTTTCCACTCTTCGGCACAGGAGCCATATTCCGCGCCAAAGCGCTTCAAGCTCTTTGTATTCGGCTCGGTGCAACACCCACTTCATGAGCGACGCTATCTGCTCGTCGAATTGAGCCAGCAACTCTACCTGGGTAGCGTCTTTCTCCTGAACCTCGTGAGGTGCGATCACACGTTTCACGAAATCCTGCAGGCCGTCGTCCTCCAACGCGCCGGACGCTGCCTGCGCCGGCGTCTCGTCGAGGATTTGATCCAAAAGGTTTCCTTCAACCGGCGGAGGAGTAGAACTGTCGGCTGGTGGCTCCGATTGCTCCGGCGTCTCCTTCTCGAGTTGTTCTTTGAACCTGGCGAAGCCCGCGGGATCCGCGATTTCTGCCCGCCTCTCCTTGAGTGTGCCGAACAGCTCGCCACAGTCGATGAGATGGTCCGGGTGGAAGTCGTCCATCTCTCGAAACGGCAGCTCGACGGCTCCTGCACCGTTCGGAAGCGCGATCCGCACCTTGGGTTCCAACCGCGCCAGAACGACGTCGATGTCGTCGCGGTCGACCTGCAATGGTATCCGAGTTGACACTTCCGAGGAATCTCCAACAATCCCCCTGGCCGATCGTCCGCTGAAATCACCGAGCAGCGCTACGTGGAACTGACGTTCCGCCATTTGATCAGCGTTGATTGCCGGGCTAACACCGGCATCGACGCGAAACGTACCCTCCGGCGACTCCTCCTTCATAATCCCACTCCAATGGTCTCTTGCATGGATGTAGTATTATGAAATCTAGCCTTACTGAGGCACGCTATGCTGGATTTCCGGATTTCTTCTGCTAGGTTAACTGCCTATGAGACAATTGCAGTCAGTACTCTGGACGAAGGGTGTGCTGCTCACGCCGCAACACCTGCAGACGCAGGACCGCTTCCTTGAAGACCTACTGCAGTTTCAGCTTTCATCCCTGGCATTCTTTCCCTGGGGATTCCAGCAACTCGTAATCGATCGCGAGGCGCTAGACGGAGGAGTGTTCGCATTGTCTTCCGCTGCCGGAATACTCCCCGACGGTCTGCTATTCGAAATGCCCGATTCCGACAAGCTTCCAGCGCCTAAACCCCTGGACGAATGTTGGGATCCTGACCAGGAGACGTTAGACGTCTTCCTCGCCATTCCAGAAAATCGCCAGGGTGGCTACAGCATCTCATCAGACCAAGCCGAAGCGAGCACCCGATTTCGAGCTGAAGTCGTCATGCGCCGTGACGAAAACACAGGCCTTTCAGAAAAGCCCATACAAGTCGCGCAAAAGAACTTTCGACTCGTGGTCGAGGGAGAAGCTCTCGACGGAACCTCATCCTTGCCCGTAGCTCGCGTTCGGCGGCTAGCGGCCGGGGGATTCGAGTTGGATGCACATTTTGTCCCCCCGCTTATTGCCATCGACGCAAGTGACTATGTAGTTGCTATCACCCGCGGACTAGTGGAACTCCTCACGGCAAAGAGTACGGCGATATCGGCAACGCGTCGTCAGAAGAACCAGAGCCTCGCGGACTTTGGGATCTCGGACGTAGCAAATTTCTGGCTGCTGTATACTGTGAATACTCACCTACCACAGCTCCGCCATATTCTTGAGACGAGCCGTGACCATCCGAGCGAGCTTTACAAGGTAATGCTGTCGCTCGCAGGTGCCTTGACCACCTTTTCCTCATCGCTCCACCCGCGCGACCTTCCCGGATACGACCATGCAAATCTTGCTGCGTGCTTTGGAGATCTCGACCAGAAGCTGAGGGAGCTTCTCGAAACCGTGGTTCCGGCCCGATGCGAGACTGTACCACTTCGCCTCGTACAGCCGTCGGTCTACGCGGCCGCGCTCGACCAGGAACGATATCTTGCTGCCACGCAGCTCTTCCTTGCATTCAAAGCCGATATCGATCATACCGATGCCGCCAGCAAAGTACCGCAGTTGGTGAAGATCAGTTCGAGCGATCGGATTGACAGTTTGATCAAACAAGCACTACCCGGTCTAGAACTGAGCCACGCACCAAAACCGCCGAGTACTCTACCTGTACGCCTCGATTATGTGTATTTCGTGTTGGGCCGATCTGGCCCCGAATGGGATGCTATTGCCCTTGCACGAAACCTGGCGGTCTACGTGCCATCCGAGCTGCCCAATGTGCAGTTGGAACTGATTGTGATATTGCCTGCCGAAGACTCCTAGATTCGTCGTCAGGTGAGCACGACGATCACGATCAGGAGCACCATGATCAACACGATTGCGATCAATGCAACCCACAGCCAAGTGGGTGGTTTGGTCGGACCAGCCTGCTCACTATTCTTCGCCGGGCTAGGAGCCGGCGCTGGTGAAGGTGCCGGGTCTGGCGTAGGTGCGGCCGAAGGTGGCGGTACGGCAGGGTGCCCGGATACCACCCGTGTATAATCGCTCGGCCCCGGGGCCGCGTCCGTCCGTGGAGTCGTTACCGGAGGAGGCAGATCCGGTGAGTATTCGGATTTGATGCCCGGCGGTTTCGGCGGCGGTGATGGTGCAGCTGACGGTTCGGCCCGCGGCGTAGAGTCCAATGCTTTCAGGTAGTCGTCGGAGCTCTCACCCGGCAATGGTTGTTTCATACCGCCGACTGACTGGCGCGGGCCCGTATCTGGTGCAGGCGGCTCGGTTCGCTTAGGTGGTTCGGCCTTCCGATAGCTAGAGCCGGGGTCACCCGAACTCGCTACTCCGCCCGGCGCGGAACCCGACGCCAACTCGTGGCCGAAGATCTCTGTGAATTGTCCCGGCTGTTTCTTCTTCGTCGGTGCAGGTGGGGCGGGAGGTTCTCTCGCCGGCGGTTCTCTGGGGGGCTGTTTTGACTTCTGATCCCGCCAGACTATGCGTGGCCCCGACCGAGGTTTTTCCGCAGGAGGCTTGGAAGCCGAGGCATCCTGCCCCCGCACATCTTCCGCTCGCGGAGGCTCCTCAAGAGTACTGGAGGGCCGCGAACCGGATTCCTGCGTGCCACCCGCGCCAAAGAGCTTGGTGAACTCTCCGCGCTCCTGCTCGCCTTTTTCTTCTGGTACTACAGGTGAGGCGTGTGGCGGTGTCGGTTCAGGACGATCCGGATGCTCAGGTGGTCGAGCATGGCCGTCCGCCTGCTGCGCGCCAAACATGCGAGTGAACTCGCCCTGTTCTTTGCCAGTCTGTTGCTCTGGAACCTGCTCCGCTTCGACAGGCTGAGATTTGGACTTTCCTGAATCGCCGCTAGCTACAGCATATTTCTCCATCGGTGCCGTGGGTGCATCACTGTCGGCAGCAGGTCGTTCACGGCCAAATATCTTAGTGAATTCGCCGGCCTCATCGCCCGTGGCCGAGACCCCGGACGTAGCGGCACTCTCCGCGTCCGCCGGAGACGCCGCTGCAATGTCAGATTCTACCGGTGCTATGCCTTCAGGAACCGTCGGACGCGCGGATTCGTTCTCGCCGCCAAGTGAAGACGAATCCTGGGGAGCCACAGCCCCACGGCTCGACGTGGAAACGAACCAGTCTGCGAGGGAACGAACCTCGGGTGAGAATTCCGTTACAAGGACTGCCTCGCCCTCGACCTGAAATGCTCCCAGCAGGCCTGTCTGGCGTTCGGGCGTCAAAGCATTGACCGCCGCGATCCATGGGACAGCTTCAGGGCCGTCAACCGGTCCGAGAAGGTGCACCATAACCTGCCGGTCTGCTGCGTCGCGTGCCTCGAAGCTGCGTATCCCTTCGTGGGCGACCTGCCTACCCAGCAGGTATCTCTCTCGGAAATCATCTCGGCTGATTTCGGTGAGCATATTCGGCCGGTTCACCTATGTTAGTTTCCCAACTAAAAGCGTATCGCAAGACGGTACTGAAGTCTGCAAACCATGTGCCTGTTGATCCCCAACACAACCTACTGCATTATAGTAGTGATCGCACGTTTGAGGAGCAAATTGACGGTCCGCTGGAGAACCGATGAGATCTTTGTCTCGGATGGTATGGAATGAGGGGATGCACCTCGCTCAGCATCACTTTCAGGCGCAGACTCGTTATTTCGAAGATTCCCTGACTTTTGCGGTAACTCATCTATTTCAGAAACCCTACGGCTTGGTGGGGTACGAGTTCGATACTGAGACGCTGCGTAACGGATCTGTATCGCTGGTCCACGCTCGGGGAATCATGCCGGACGGACTCGGGTTCCAGTTTCCCGATGCAGATCCTCTTCCCGAACCGCGAGAAATCGCGTCACTGTTCTCTCCTACTCAGGACAGCCACGTAATTCACTTGGCTATTCCGCCGTATAGAGCTGGGCAGGCAAACTCCTCTGCTGACGACGGTGCGGCAACCACAGACGTGCGATTTGTTCCGTCAGAGCATGTTGTCGTAGATGAGACGACGGGTCAGGATGAGAAAGCGATCTGCACGGGGAAAAAGAACTTTCGCTTAGCTCTCGACATCGAGGTAGGCGAGGACGACGTGTCTCTACCGATGGCAAAGGTGCGCCGGGATGGTTCTGGCAATTTCATTTATGACCGGGAGTTCGTGCCCGCCTGTTTGCAGATAGGTGCGAGCCCACGCTTGTTGGAGATTCTGAAACGAATCTTGGACGCGCTCGAGGCTAAGAGCTTCGCCCTCTCGGCGGAACGGCAGGACGCAAAAAAGCCTCTGGCAGAATACGCATCGAGCGAGGTCGCGAACCTATGGCTTGCACATTCTATCCATAGTAGCATTGGGCCCCTGCGCCACCTGTGGGAGACGCGTCGAGCCAGTCCTGAGAAGCTATACACGGAACTCGCAAGACTTGCTGGTGCACTCTGCACTTTCGAGATGGACTCACATCCCAAGGACCTGCCGGCGTACGATCACGATCGCCTAGGCGCGTGTTTCGGTGAGTTGGATCGGCATGTCCGTGCCGGTCTTGATGCGATAGTCCCCACCGGGAGCATAGTGGTTCCGCTCGAACGTACCCGACAGTTCCTGTTTGAGGGAAACATCGTCGACAAACGATGCTTCGCTTCAGCACAGTGGATCTTGGGCGTATGTGCGGAGGGCGACGATGAGAGCGTCGTATCCAGCGTCGTGAACCTGGCGAAGGTATGTTCGTCGAAGCACATCGTTCGGTTAGTGAAAGAAGGGCTCCCGGGTTTGCCGCTGAGTCACCTTCGATCTCCGCCGTCCGCGATTTCGCCGAAGATTGGCGTCCGTTATTTCCAACTTTCCCAGACAGGACCGTGCTGGGAGAGTACGGTCAAGACAGGAGAGGTTGGCGTTTACGTCCCGGAGGCCCTGCCGGTTTCGGATTTGGAGCTGATCGTAATTCCGCAACCCGACACGTAGACAGGATCACGAACGTACGCCGGTTTACCCGAAGCAAGGGAACCACCGATGATCGACCCAGCCACTACAGCGCGAACCGGCCAGCTCGCCATCAAGCTGCAGGAAGTATTCACGGCAGCGGCTCGGCTGCGTACTAACCGAATGAGTTCCGTCGATGCCGCCGCGTTTCGCAACAACGTCAAACAGGCGTTGACCAAAGCAGATCGGGACGCTCGCCAGCTCGGGTACACTGGAGACATCGTAAAACACGCGGTGTACGCTCTGGTCGTGCTCGTCGACGAGTGTGTATTGAACTCGGCAATCCCAAGCTTCCAGGCGTGGCACGGCAAACCACTGCAGGAAGAGGTGTTTGGAGATCACCGAGGAGGCGAGGTCTTCTTCGAAAACCTGGCGGCCTTTCTCGCTCAACCGGATTCGGCCGAGCTCGCCGATTTGCTGGAGGTTTACCAACTGTGTCTACTGCTTGGTTTCCAGGGCAGGTATGGCGACCAGCGTCGTGGTGAACTGATGTCGTTATCGCGTGAGGTGTCTGAGAAGATTCAGCGAATACGAGGTGTGCAGCAGGAACTCACGCCTACATGGCTTGTTCCACAAGGTGAGAAGGCTCCTGTGTCGGGAGACCCTTGGGTGAAACGGTTGGGCGTTGCGGCAATGGCCCTTTGGATCGTGGTCGTATTGGTGTTTCTGGCTTTCGCTTTTGTTCTTCGTTCCGGGGCGGCTGACCTGAACGAGTTGGTGGCGGACCAGACGGAGGTTGGCGCGTTATGAGACGACCTGTGAAGCTGTCACTCATAACGGGGGCGTCGTTTTTCTCGTTCTCTATCGCCATCTGGTACCTCGTTCGCCTGCTTGGTTTGAGCGGGTCCGACCTTTGGCTAGTGAGAGGTGGGTTGTGGTTCCTGGGCGGAGCAGCTGCAGGGTTGATTCTGTGGTATCTCATCAAATCCCGCAAAGGTGAGCCCGATGAGGAGACCACCGACGAGATAGCAGAGGCGATCTCAATTGCAAAGCGGCGGATCGCCAAGGCTAGGCCCGGAGGCGTCAAGTCCTTGAACGATTTGCCGATGGTCATCTTTCTGGGCGAACCGGGCGGCACCAAGACGTCGATCATCACCCAATCGGGTCTCGAGCCGGATCTACTTGCGGGGCAAGTGCATCAGGGCGACGCGATTGTGCCAACGGGTGCGATCAACATCTGGTATGGGGATAAGACGGTGTTCGTGGAGGTAGGTGGCAGACTACTCCAAGATGCCGACCGACTGTCTCGAATGGTCAAGTTACTGCGGCCGCGGCGACTCATGGCCGCCATCACGGGACGTCCCTTGCCCCCTAGGATCGCGGTTGTTTGCGTCAGTTGTGAGGACCTGCAGAGCATGAGTGCAACGGCGAGTGCCGGTGCAGCCGCAGGTAGCCAGGGAGGAGGCGCTTCGGCACTAAAGCTCCAAGACGCGATCAGGCGGCTTTCCAGCGGCCTCGGTACTCGTGTTCCTGTATATGCCCTCTTCACCAAAACCGACCTCGTTCCGAGGTTCACTGAATACGTGCGGAACCTGACGGCCGACGAAGTAGCGAGCGCGTTGGGAGCGACGTTGCGCCTGCCGCCTGTTGGCGGTCATGGTGTCTACGCGGAGAAGGAGTCGCATCGTCTCAGCTCGGCATGTACCGCCGTGTTCAGTTCGCTCTCGACTAAGCGTCTCGACCTTCTGTCGCGCGAAGCCAACACGGAAGAGAGATCCAACGGTTACGAGTTCCCGCGCGAGCTTCTCAAGCTCTTCCCGGCGCTCACCCAGTATTTGATTGAACTGTGTAGGCCCACCGATTTGGATGTAAGCCCGGTTCTCCGGGGATTTTACTTTACCG
>CAYTDU010000246.1:0-7530 GCA_964436395.1 uncultured Gemmatimonadaceae bacterium
CTTGGTTTATCACTGAGAGAACCGCCTCGATAGCGTCTTCCCCACGCTTGTTCTTCGCAGCCTTGACCACGCCGTCCGCTATTGCATCCAACCCATGGGTCAGTTGCGGGCCTGCCTTGAGGCCGCGTATGCGCTTTGCCGCCACACCCAAGCCGACCCTACCACCGCGGACTTGTTCGATCAGCTCGTCAATCGACGGTGGAGGAGCAGCGGATATGAACCGGGACTCGCGAGGGTGCCCCGCCGAGCTGTCAGATTGACCCTGTTCCTCGGACTGCGAAGTGCCGGGCATTCTCACAGCATCGGTCACTCGCTGTGGCTGGCCTTTTTCTGGATCCACTTCATCATCAGGACGGAGGACATGAATCCGACGGACATTGGCGTCGAGCAACCGTTTTTCGATCCCGTCGTCAGCCTGGAACCCACCTGGCGGGATTGCGAGGCCCCTCATAAGATGCATCAGCGAGGCCGCGGACACACCCTGTGCTATTTGAATCTCCGATATGCCATGCGCGTTCATCTGTCCCGCCAAGAGCGGGAGAGGGGGTGTGTCCATTGCGACTACCACTCCCTCTACCGACATCTCGGGCCCCTTCAGGCGCAGTGTCCAGCTTCGCAGGGTCGTCATTTCCGTTAGCGACCTGAGCACTTCTTTCGCTTCGTCAACGCCGCCAGGCTTTGATCGCAGCAGATCAACCATTCTGGCGATCAGCAGTACCAACCGTTGTCCATCAGTCATGTTGATAACATACCGTTGCACCTGTGGCGGCTGCAAACGCGAGCTACCTCAGCTCGGTGCGCCGCCACTCTGACTATTCGATAATGTCCCAGTTTCCTTGATAGCGGTCGAGAAGTTCGCGACTGCGGCTGTCGAGCGGGTGGTCTCGACGCGGAACATCTACCTGTTTGTCCACCCCGCAGAGAGCGGTTGAAAAGTACCGTTGGCCGGTGTCGTTAGCCAATACAACGACTTTGCGTATCTCAGGACGCGAGGCAACGAGCTTTGCTGCGGCGGCAACATTGCAGCCGGAAGAAATCCCACAGAAGATGCCTTCTTCGCTCGCAAGCCGCTGTGCCATTGCAATGCTCTCCTCTGTGCTCGTAGTGATCACTCCTGTCAACTGGGCCACATCGAGATTGCGCGGCACGAACCCATCGCCGATGCCTTCGATCCCGTGCGCGCCCCAGCGACGGTGGGAGAGAATGGGGCACTCGGCCGGTTCGACCGCGTACAGTCTAACAGAGGGTAATCTCTCCTTCAGGTATCGTCCCGTCCCGGTGAGGAACCCACCCGAGCCCTGAGACGCGACTAGCGCGTCCACCTGCCCACCACACTGCCCCCAAATTTCAGGACCAGTTGTCCCATAGTGCGCGGCATTGTTGTCCAGGTTGTCGAATTGTGCTGGCACCCAGTATCGGTCAGGTTCAGCTGCATAGATCTCCTTCACCTTCTGCAAAGACAGATCGACGTCGCTCTCCCCGCCCGGAGTGAAGACAAGTTCAGCCCCGTAGGCGCGGATCAAACGTTTCCGTTCGTCGCTCATGTCGGACGGCATCACAACTATGCAGTCGTACCCCTTTACCGCCGCGATGCACGCGCATGCTGTTCCGGCGTTGCCGGTGCTGCATTCCAAGACGGTGATGCCGGGCTGCAGATCTCCGCGGCGTTCGGCCTCCTCGAACATGTGGAGGTAGATGCGATCCTTGAGGCTGCCACTCGCACCGTACCATTCGAGTTTCATCAAGATCTCCGCTTCGAGTCCTGCTGTCACTCGCCGCAAACGTACCATGGGTGTATGTCCGATGGCGTCGAGGACGGTATCCAGTGTCCGGGAGTAAAGAGACCAATCGATGTTCAACTTCCACCCCCAGCCGGTCCTATTTCGGAGAAGGTGAGGTTCAAGATCGGATACTCCGCCCAGTCTGAGTGGTCGAAATGCCACCATTCGAATTCGTACACCGTGAACCCCTCAATCTCCATGGATCTGCGCAACAGATCCCGCAACCATCGTTGGCGTGATGTTCCCCCTGGGTATCTCGCGTAGGACCGTTCCGAAAACTCGTCGTAGCCACCGACCATCGTAACCGGTCGGCCCGTGTCGCGACGAAGCAGGGTCACGTCCACCGCCGATCCACGGTTGTGCCGAGATCCGCTGGCTGGATTCGCCACGAAGATTTTGTACTCCTCCGGAGTCGCATCCCAGAACATTTTTGTTACATACCACGGGCGGTAGGCATCGTGGATCAACAACCCAAAGCCGTGAGACAAGAGGTTGCGGTGCGCTCTCACCAGAGCCTCTGCGGCCGGCCTCTGGAGAAACGCCCTTGGCTCATCGTAGAATACCGCACTCATGAAGTTGTTTGTTGACGCGTAGCGAACGTCCAACTCGACAGTCGGATCGAGGTCAACCACTTCCACCAACTCGGGGGCACGCAGGTTTTCGGATTCGACGGGTGGATCAGCAGCGAGCGCCTGTTCTCGCAATTCAACCACTGGATGGAGCGGCTCGATTCTGAACACGTCACCTCCCTCGGTCCCCACGTCACGCCGCTCAAAAGTCACACCACCCACCCGCACCGCTATCGCCCTACCATCCTCCGTCCGGGCAAATACGACACGCTCGCCGGCGTACAATCCCGACGCTGGAAACACAAACTCATTACGACTCACCTGATTCAGTGGATAGTACAAGAACCACTCGATTAGCACGTGCAATGCCCCATTGCGTTCGAGCACGTACAGGGTGTTGTGGTCCCATCCGTATTCGCCGATCAACCCAGCCCAATCCGATGGTGCGGCAGGCGGTTCCCGTTCCTCAATTCGAGTTAGAGTGGCGCCGTTCAGTTCGATCCACGACTCGCCAGGAAGCACGCGTGTACCGTAGGCATGAACATCATCGACAAGCAAAGTGTCGCCCAGCGCACGCAGTTCCACCACAGATCCACCGCCGTCTGCCTGCATGAATAGTCGATCGGCCCACTCGGTTAGCTCGACAGCTCCGTCCCCACCCTGATATCTGCCGCGCAGGCGGCGTGGAGTCTCCCTAGGTAGTGCTTCGCTCAACCGAAAATCGGGAAGCTCTCGGCCGGAACGCACCGCAAGCATCGTTTCGAGGGCCGCGTTTGCGATTCGCTCTACGACTGCGTTCGCAAAATCCTTGGACGCAACAACGGCAACACCAATCTGATCATCCGGCAGAACGGCCAGTTCCGTGGCAAACCCGTAGATGGCACCGTTGTGTCCGATCCGCCTTCGGCCCGAGAATTCCGAGACATTGAATCCAATCCCAAAACCGGCGTTCGCGTCTCCACTTACGTACTGAGGCGTCCACATTGCATCGAGAGTTCGTTTGTCGAGTAGTCGTCCTCCCTGAAACTCACCGCCAGCGATGAGGACACTGATAAACTTCCCAAGATCTGTGACTGTCGAGTACATGCTGCCCGCAGGTGCCATTCCCAATTCGAAGCTAGGTGCCTCGAATTCCCGACCATCCAGCGTCCACATGTATCCCGCCGCTAGCTCTTCGTTGGGCAATAGGTCGCGCTCATATGCGCTGTGTGACATACCGAGTGGTTCGAGCACCGCGCCGGAGAGATATTCTGAAAACGTCCTCCCGCTGGTGTACTCGAGCAAGTAACCTACAACCGCGATTGCGGCGTTGGAGTACTTCGAAACCGTTCCAGGAGCATAAACCAACTCTGTGTGGTTCAAGCTCGAGACGGTCTCTCCCAATGAGGGTTCTGTCGGGTCGAAGTAGTTTCCGACCGGCGGCTCACGCACCACGCCGGACCGGTGTGCCATTAGATGCCGCAGTGTAATCGGCACGCCCGAATTGTTCTCTGGGTTGAACTCCGGCAGGTACTCCGAGACTGGTACGTCCAGTTCCAATTCTCCCCGTTCAACCAGCTGCATCACGGCAATATCTGTGAACAGCTTGGAAACCGACCCTACCCGATAGGCAGTCCTTGCCGTTGCGGGCGCACTGTCTGCGAGATTGGCAAACCCAAAACCCCGTGCCCAGACAATTTCCTGATTGTCAACCAACGCAATAGACAGGGCGGGAATACCTTTTGACCCCATTTCCTCGGTAATGAGTTCTTCAAGGACTCTCGAGGCGTCGTCATAATCCAGTCGCGGGCCGACCGAGTCCGGCTCAGACCCGCAACCGACACAAGCCAACACCAATAGTGCTAGTGAGGGTGTCATACGGTTTGGTACCGGATCGCGTGCGCTCATCACCTCTCCAATGGCAAACGGGGGCATTTGAAGAAACCGGAGGTCCCGGTTGCGGTTATTTGTCGAGTGCCTCTTTATACAAGCCGGAACGGAAGCACGCAAGACAACTGGAGAGCCGCTCGAGTGAAACAGTCAACGGTCTTTCAGAGGTACCTGCTACCTGGTTTCGTCTTTCAGTCGGT
Source organism: uncultured Gemmatimonadaceae bacterium (assembly GCA_964436395.1). GTDB lineage: Bacteria > Gemmatimonadota > Gemmatimonadetes > Gemmatimonadales > GWC2-71-9 > JBDGYW01. Next base: position 4,420 of record CAYTDU010000246.1, read on the forward strand.
GGTCATCGCCGGCGGATACGGAACCGGCCGAGAGTTGGTAGAGTTCTTCCTGACACAAGGTCCCCTGGGCGGGCTGCTTGCCATGCTCCTCGTCTCAACTGCCATATGGAGCGCGGTGTGCGCATGCAGTTTCGAATTCGCCCGCGCGTTCAGAGCTTACGACTACCGGAGCTTTTTCAAGGAGTTACTTGGGTGGGCGTGGCCTTCATTCGAAATCTGTTACTTCGCGTTAGTGCTGATCATACTTGCAGTAATCGCCGCCGCCGCGGGGTCGATACTGTCAGAGACTTTCGCACTGCACTATGCAGTCGGAGTCATTGGGATGATGGCCGCCGTGGGCTATCTGGTATTCCGTGGCAGTGGGACCATTGAGAAGTTTCTCGCCGGTTGGTCCTTCCTTCTCTACGGCATCTACGTCGTTTTCTTTGTGTGGGCATTCGCGAAGTTTGGGGACGACGCGATATCGGCACTTGCTTCTGGCGAACGTAGCGCAAGCTGGCCCCTTGGCGGCATCAGGTATGCCGCCTACAATCTCGCAGTGATACCGGCGGTGTTATTCTGCACTCGTCACATGCAGTCTCGCAAAGAAGCAGTAACGGCAGGGTTACTGGCCGGCCCGATCGCCATAGTACCCGGTTTTCTCTTTTACATGACAATGGTTGGTCAGTATCCGACCATCCTCGAGAGTACTGTGCCAGCCAACTATCTCCTGGAGCTGATTGGATCACGCTGGTTCCAGCTAGTATTCCAGATCGTTCTCTTCGGAACGCTGGTGGAAACTGGAACTGGGTTGATCCATGCAGTCAACGAGCGGATCGCGAAGGTTTATGAGGAGAAAGGTGCTTCGATGCCGGAGTTCCTCCGTCCCGCCACTGCTATCGCGCTGCTCATAATCGGTGCGCTCCTCGCGCAGTTTGGGTTGATCGGCCTGATCGCGCGCGGGTACGGGACTCTGACATGGATCTTCCTCGTGATTTTCGTGATACCGGTTCTAACATGGGGCGTTTGGAAGATCCGGAATCAACGCGGCGTCACGGTAGGTGGAGAGGAGTAAATGACCGCTCAGACCGAGTTTGAATACCGCCATCTGGCAACCCAGGACGACTACGCGGCCTGTGTCCGGCTACAACGAATAACCTGGGGCGAGGAATTCACCGAACTCGTTACACCCGTAGTTCTCATGCTCACACAGAAGGTCGGAGGCATCGCGGCCGGGGCATTTGACGACAACGGCCAACTAGCCGGTTTTGTGTACGGGCTCACCGGTTTTCGCAACGGAAAGCCTGTGCACTGGTCGCACATGCTTGCAGTGGAACCGAGATACGAGGGTATGGGCGTCGGCAGGCACTTGAAGCAACTGCAACGCGAGGTATTGCTCGAGCGCGGTATCGGGCTCATTAGCTGGACTTTTGACCCGTTGGTGGCCCGGAATGCTCACCTGAACTGCAACCGCCTAGGTGCGGTGGTGACGGAGTACGTGCCCAACATGTATGGGAGTAACACTGGGAGCATTGTACATAGTGGACTTGGAACAGACCGCCTCATAGTGGATTGGCACCTCCAGAGTCAACAAGTGGAGGAAACCCTAACCGGCGTACAAGCGGCAACCGATCCGAGTATCGTATCTTCTCCAATCGTTAACACCGAAGAAGTGGGTGAGAGAATACAACCAGTCGAGGCCGACCTTCCGGAAGAGCCATTGGTACGACTCGAAATTCCCAGAGATATCGAGGCAATCAAGTCCGAATCAATGGAGTTGGGTAGACGGTGGCGCTCCAGCACGAGGCGCGCCTGCCTGCACTACCTAGAGCGGGGTTACGTAATCGACGGATTCTATACCGATGCCGAAACCAGGAGGTGCTTTTACTACCTCGTTCTTCGGCAGGGAGCTGACAAATGACCTTCACAATCAAACAGATAATGTTGCGTGAGATTCGGATGAAACTCCGCGAGCCTTTCCAGATATCCTCCGGGGCAACGAGCACGAGGCGCATCTTGTTGCTTCAGCTCGAGGGTGTGGACGGGTGCAAAGTATGGTCCGAATGTGTGGCCGGTGAAACACCCAACTACTCACCAGACACGATAGCCACCTCTTGGACGGCAATTAAAGAATGGATCGCGCCCAAGGTGCTCGGCAAGGAGTTCCTCGGCCCCAGTAGTGTGAGTGAAGCACTCGACACTGACATACGCGGACACAAGATGGCGAAGGCGGCCGTGGAGATGGGAGCGTGGGCCCTCGAAGCCGAACGCGAAGGGGTTAGCCTGTCAAAGTTGTTGGGAGGAACGCGAGACAAGATAGGAACCGGAATTTCTCTCGGGATCCAGAAAGACCCTGCCACACTCGTCGAGAAAGCAGGCGAGGCTCTATCAGAGGGCTACCGGAAGATCAAGCTCAAGATCAAACCGGGTGCAGATCTGGAGTATGTGGCTGCAGTGCGCGAAGCCCTCGGTGACAAAGCGCCGCTCATGGTCGACGCCAACAACGCCTACACGGTTGCCGATTTCGACCATCTGTTGAGCCTCGACGATTTCGGCCTGGTGATGATCGAGCAGCCGCTCGCCTGGGACGATGTTGTGAAACACGCAGAGCTGCAGAAGCTGCTAAAAACGCCAATCTGTCTCGATGAGTCGATCACGGGTGTGGACAAAGCCGAGGATATGCTACAGCTCGAAAGCGGCAAGATCATCAATATCAAGCCTGGGCGCGTTGGAGGATTCACCGAGTCTAAGGCCATCCACGACCTATGCGATCGGGAAGGCATACCGGTTTGGTGTGGGGGAATGCTGGAGAGTGGAGTAGGCCGCGCGTACAACGTGGCCCTAGCGTCACTGCCAAACTTCAAAATACCTGGGGACATCAGCCCTTCCGCACGATACTGGGAGCATGACATCGTAACGCCGGAATGGACGATGGATGCATCGGGAATGGTGACCGTTCCTCAGGAAACGCATGGCATCGGGGTAGATGTCAATGTCGACCGAGTCGACAACCTGACCGTGCGCTCTGATATTCTTGCAGCAGAGTAATACGCGAAACTCGTATTGATGCCGGCCAGTGGTACGGCGGTCGGGTAGATCTTAAGGCGGGAGCGCGAGTGAAGAAGCGCACTG
>CAYTDU010000247.1:0-7523 GCA_964436395.1 uncultured Gemmatimonadaceae bacterium
GATTCCCGACATTATCTCCGGGTCCATCGGCAAAGCCCACGAGACGGCCGCAGGGAAGCCGTTGCCGTGCTCATCCCCGGGGGTAGCAAATTCGCGCAAATCTGCCGCGCCCCAGAGCTCAATGCCTTCTGCAGCCATGAACGCCTCGAGCCAAGGTGGCATCGATGGTGAGCCAGCACGTCCATCTGCAGATCGAAGTTCGTCCATGGACGAAACCAACCCAGAAACGCTGGATCGGTGCAAGGTCTCTCGAGCTCCCCGGTTGTAGACAGCGTCTCTCTTGTCCCGTATACTCGTGAAACAGCTTGGTCTCGAATCCATGCACCCGCTTGCTTCGGACGCAGGGTGAAACGCGTGCGAGAGAGGATGCCCAAAATGAAAATTGCCGTCACAGCTGCAACCGGACATTTGGGTGCGGAGATAGTGAGGGCTGTCACGAAAGCAGTGGGTGTAAAGAATGTCGTCGCTATAACCAGAAAACCTCCCAAGGCACACGCACTCGGTGTCGAGGTCAGAAGAGGCGACTACAGCAACGGAGTCGAGTTCGAAGGCGCCTTGAGCGGTGTCGATGCTCTGCTCCTCGTGTCGGGGATGGATGTACCGGAGAAGAGAGTCGAACAACATCGCAACGTAATTGGTGCAGCTGTGACGACAGGTGTCAAAAGGATCGTCTACACCAGCGTTCAAGGGGCCGAGATTGGCAACTCGTTCTCTCCGGTCATTCAGAGCAACCGTCAGACGGAAGAGGACATACGAACGTGCGGCCTGGACTGGGCCATTGGCAGAAACGGTATCTACATCGAGCCGGATATTGAGTACATCGATACATACCGAGAACATGGAGAAATCGCCAACTGTGCTGGGAACGGAAAGTGTGGCTACACCACTCGGCCCGAGTTGGCGTTTGCATACGCGCGGTTGCTGACTACATCATCGCTGGACGGAAGCACCTACAATTTGCACGGCGAACCGATTACTCAAGAAGAACTTGCCATGTATATCAACTCGGCATTCGGAACGCAGCTAAGTTATCGGTCGATGACAGTTGCCGATTACAGAGAGGAACGCACTGCCGAATTGGGTAAGTTTCTCGGCAATATCATCGCAGGTATTTACGATGGGATTAGGCACGGATACCACGACAACGAAAGCCATTTCGAAGTTGTAGCGGGGCGACCACACCAGACGTGGCGGGATTATTTCGAGCTTTTGAAGAAGTGATAGAGCCTTGGGCGCTCAGAAGGTTACCGCGTAGCGTCCATTTGCCACCTTTGCAGCAGTGACTCCGACTTCGTTATGCGGCGGTGTGCGGAGCCTTTCTGCTACTGGCAAGACGTCACCACTCATACGAGTGCCATACCAAGAGTTGAAGGCGCCTACTTGAGCATCCGCCGCGGCGTCCTCGCCACCGACGGGGTTGGAAGAGTGTGGGCAAGGTCTTTGTTTGCATCGCGTTGCCTTGCCGCCCCCCTTCTCACCTTGGTACCTTCCTCGCTCCGAGAATGAGGTACACGGGCTGTTTCCTATGTGAGTTTGTCGGGAGGGAAAAGCCAGTGCCCAACGTCAATGGCCCCCGGCCAGGTCTCTGATGGCAGGTCAACTCTCAACATCGTATGCACCAGCGTCTTTGCAGGTCGTGGGTTTACCCGCACCTGCTGTTCACTCTGTCCTCATACTCGTCGCGCTAGCCACCTTCTGCTTCATCCTGTGGCGACGGGCCGCCGTGCTGCGGAGAGCAAATCCCGACCCACGTACCGACCAAGTACTTGAGCGTCTGAAGAAGTTGCTCGTCATCGGCTTTGGTCAGGCTCGGCAACCGCGGTACCTGCTGGCGGGTGTGCTCCACATTCTGATCTTCTTCGGCTTTCTAATCCTCTCACTGCGCTCGCTAACGCTGTTGGGTGAGGGTTTCGTGGTTGGATTCAATCTGCCGGGGTTGGGCGGCGCCGTGGGTGAGTGGTACGCTACGCTCAAGGATTACACCGCACTGATCGTTCTCGCTTGCTGCATTGTGGCTGCAATCCGTCGATCGGTGTTCAAACCCGCTCGCTACCACGACCGGCATGCACGCAAGAGCCACGGTCACGAGGCTTACCTGATCCTCGGGCTCATTTCGCTGTTGATGATTGCCGACGCGTTCTACGAAGGCAGCGAGATGGCATCGCTCGAGATACCATTCGGTGCGGCGCTCCCGCTTGCATCGTTTGCGTCTATCGCGGTAGGAGGAGGCTCGGAAACGTTGTTCGTGAACCTGCACGCCACCAGCTTCTGGGTTCACAACGTCGCCCTGCTCTTCTTTCTGTGCTATCTGCCTCTCTCGAAGCATTTCCACGTGATATCGGCGCTGCCCAATGTCTTCCTGCTGAACCTCAATCCAGTCGGCCGAGTCAAGCCCGCGAGGCACGGGGTAGCCAACCTAGATGACATTAAACAGCTCGGCGTTGGTAAGCTCGAGGACTTTACCTGGAAACACATCCTCGATTTCTACAGCTGCACCGACTGCGGCCGCTGCACCGATCACTGCCCTTCGTACGCATCAGGAACACCACTCTCGCCGCGGATGATCAGCATCAATTGCCGCGACCTCGCGTACGAGAGCTACCCGGTCTTTGGTAAACCGGTCGCGCCGGACAAGCGACCTGAATTGGTTGGCCAGGTCGTGCGAGAAGAGGAGCTGTGGGCATGCACAACATGTGGCGCGTGTGAGGAAGCCTGCCCGGTCACGATTGAGTACATCGACAAGATCGTCGACATGCGCCGCTTCCTGGTTGACGAAGGTCGTGTCCCAGCTTCGCTCCAGAAACCCCTGGCGGCACTGGAGAAGCATGGCAATCCCTACGGCAAGATGGCGCGAAAACGCGGCGACTGGGTTGGCAAGAAAGAAGAAGCCTTAGAAGTCGAGGTTCTCAAGAAAGGCGCCGAAACCGACACGCTGATCTTCACCGACAGTTGCGCCGCATACGATCCGCGAATCATCGAGATCTCTCGCGCATTCGCCGAGTTGATGATTCAGGCAGGCGTACCGTGCGGCACACTTGGCAAGGACGAGGTCGACTCCGGTCACGAGGCACGCCGCATCGGTGAGGAAGGTCTGTTCGAGACCCTGCGTGATCAGAACCTCGAGGCCATGGACGAACGGGATTTCAAAAGTGTGGTCACGTGCGATCCGCACGCTTACAACGCGTTGTCAAATGGAGGATACGATCTGGGCAAGCCGGTGCACCATCACTCACAGCGCCTCGCAGAGCTCATAGAGCTGGGCAAGCTCAAACCGAAACAGCTAAACGATGGAAAGCGTTACACGTTCCACGATCCTTGCTACCTCGGCCGCCACAACGGCGAATACGAAGCACCGCGCCAGGTGTTGAAGGCATTGGGCGTGAACCTGGTAGAGATGGATCGATCGAGGAACCGAAGCTTCTGTTGTGGTGGCGGCTCGCTCTACCTGTTCTACGAGGGCGAATCAGAATCCCGCATGGGTGAGAAACGACTCCAGATGGCCGCCGACGTCGGCGCCGACGTGGTGGTCACCGCCTGCCCGTTCTGCCTGATCAACCTCGAGGACGCCGTCAAGACCACCGGCCGCGAGGGGAAGATCGAGGTTCTGGACCTGGCAGAACTCGTACAGCGCGCTGTCGTTGGGGACGACTCGGTATAATGCATGTGAGCTATTGACACCAAACGGCCGGCCGGCCGAGTCTGATAGTGGAGGATCAATGGAAATAATTGTCTGCGTGAAACGCGTTCCAGACACCGCCGAGTTGGAGGTCGAGATTGACCGCTCGGGCGGCGGCATCGAGGAACGCGACCTGGCATACGGCATCAACGAGTGGGATAACTTCGCAGTCGAAGCCGCCCTCGCAATCAAAGAGGAGCACGGCGGCAAGGTCACGGCGATTACCACAGGCGGCGAAGACGACGAGGAAGTGCTGCGTCGTGCCCTGGCAATGGGAGCGGACGAGGCACTGCATTTGATGGACTCTGCATTCGAGGGTTCGGACGCTCAGGGGATTGCGACGATTCTGCACAAGGCCATTTCGGCGCGCCCGTTCGACCTAATCCTAACTGGTGCAATTTCGAGCGATCGGTCGAGCGGCCAGGTAGGAGGAATGCTCGCGGCCAAACTCGGCATCCCGCAGGTTGCGCTGGCCACCGACCTCAAGGTCGAGGGCAGCAAAGCGATCGTAACACACGAGGTCGAGGGTGGCCTCGAACGTGTGGTGGAACTCGACCTGCCTGCCCTCGTGAGCGTACAAACCGGCCTAAACGAACCACGCTATGTCTCCATACGCGGCATTCGCAAAGTGTCGAGCATGGAGATTCCGATTTTGGGTTCGGGTGACCTTGGGCTCGATGCCGCTGCCGTGGGCAGTGCCGGTGCAGTGGTGACGGTCGAGGAGCTGTTCCTGCCTCCGAAGGTAGAGGGCGCCGAGATGCTGGAGGGCGACGAGGAGGAAATGGTTGAGCAGCTGGTGGCGAAGCTGAGAGAGCAGGGAGGGCTTTGATCATGGCAGACTCACTTGTATTGGTAGAGCTTGTCGGCGGCGAGATTGACGACAGCGCCTGGGAACTCGCGGAGGCCGCTCGGAATGCGGGAAGTGAGAAAGTCGCTGCCGCTCTGCTCGGGAAAGATGTTGCCGCACACGCAGAAACACTCACCAAAGCCTTCGACGTCGTGCACGTTTTCGATGACGCACAACTCGAAGTTCTGGATGGCGAAGTCTCGGCGGCACTCCTTGCGCCGTTCGTTGAGCGTACGGCACCCGCCATGGTGTTCGTACCGCACACCAACTACGGAATGGACCTCGCTCCAGGATTGGCTGTGAAGACCGACCGTCCTCTGTTGACGGATATCATAGCGATCGAGTCGGCGAACGACGGAATCCAAGCAGTGCGAACGATGTACGGCGGGAAGGTTCACGCGAAGGTCAAGGCAGTTCCCTGCGATCGCGGCTATATATTGACGCTACGACCTGGATCGTTTGCTCCGGCCGACAATCCCGCCGCTGGCGGCACCATCAACACCGAGGAAGTTCCCGCTGCACTCGCTCCTGGCAGAAGGTTCGTCGAGACCATTCAACCGGATGCCGGTGAAGTCGACATCACACAAGCCGAGGTGCTGGTTGCGGTAGGACGTGGAATCGAAGAGGAGGAGAACCTCGAGATCATCGACTCACTGGCCGAAGCTCTCGGAGCGGAAGTTGCGTGCTCGCGTCCTGTCGTGGACAAGAAGTGGCTCTCCAAGAGCAGGCAGGTCGGAACGTCGGGCCTCAGCGTGAAGCCCAAGATCTACATCGCGATTGGTATCAGTGGCTCATTCCAACACATGGGTGGTGTGAAGGGTGGTCCGTTCATCGCGGCGATCAACAAGGATCCCGCTGCACCGATATTCAGCGTTGCCAACGTTGGAATCGTGGGCGACCTGTTCGATATCGTCCCCCTGTTGGAAGAGAAGATCAACGAGGCGAAGGGTTGAACTCACTGGAGATTTTGGAATGCAATTCGAACTGACAAAAGCACAGAAGGACATACAAAAGGCTGCTTTCGAATTCGCAAAGGGCGAGTTCGACAAGGAGTTGGCGCTTGAGCTCGAAGCCAAGCACGAGTTTCCCGAGAAGATCTGGCAGAAGGCGTGTGAGGAGGGTTTTGTCGGCCTTCACTTCCCCGAAGAATACGGCGGGTCGGATTACGGTTGCCTCGAGAACGCACTAGTCGTAGAGGAGTTCTGCCGTCGCGACTCAGGCATTGGCGCGGCGATGATGATCGCCGACTTCGCCACCGAGAACGTTCTGCATTTTGGAACCGACGAGCAGAAAGCCAAATATCTCACGCCTGTGGCCGAGGGTAAGGGAATATCCGGAGGGGCGATCACCGAACCGGATCACGGCAGCGATATCACGTTCATGAACACCACCGCCGTGCGCGACGGTGACGAGTATGTAATCAACGGAGTCAAGACTTTCATCACCAACGCCGGCATTGCGACTTACTATGTCACCATCTGCCAAACCGATCCGGACGCGGGCCACAGAGGCCAGTCGATGATCGTCGTAGAGGCAGACAGGGAGGGCGTCGAGATCGCAAACGTTGGCGACAAGATGGGCCTTCGTATGATTCCGACAGGTGAGGTCTCCTTCAAGGACGTCCGTGTGCCGGTCTCGAACCTACTCGGCAAGGAAGGCAAGGGGTTTTACCAGATATTGCAGTTCTTCGACGAGAGCCGCATTGAAGTTGCCGCGCAGGGTGTGGGGAACGCGCAGGGGGCATTCGACCGCGCGCTTGCCTACGTGAAGGGCCGCGAGCAATTCGGCCAGAAGATCGCCAAGCTCCAAGCTACGCAACACAAGCTCGCCGATATGGCGACCAAGATCGAGACGGCTCGTCTACTCGTCCACAAGGCTGCCTGGCAAGTCGACCAGGGCAAAATGGATCCCAAGACTACTGCCATGGCCAAGTTCTGGGCCGGGCGCACCGCTGTCGAGGTTTGTGATGAGGCAATCCAGCTACTCGGTGGCTATGGCTATATGACAGAGTTCGAGGTCGAGCGTTTCTATCGCGACTCGAAGATCGTCGAAATTTACGAAGGTACGAAGGAGATTCAGAAGAACACGATCGCCAGTTACTTGATAGGAAAGCTCAAGTAAGCACTAGAAGGTCATGCAATTGGGGATGGGCTTTGGTGCAAGCCCATCCCGCACTTTTCAAGCAAAGACTCCACGCACGCTCAACCCTACCTCCTCGATATCGCTCAATATCGAGTCGATCTGATCGTCAGGTATATCCAACGCTGACAGTGCGGAGAAGGCATCGTCATCTGCATCGCCTTCAGCCTCCACTCCCGCTCCGAGCGAAGTGCAGAGAGCCTCGGATGCGCGCAGAATGCGGCACGAGTCAGCGAACTCATCAGGTGCAAGCTCGGGGTCATGGTGACCCGAGATGCAGAAGCTAATGGCATCAGGCAGCGACCAACGATGCGTCAGCAAGCTCCCCACTTGACCGTGGCAGATGCCAATGACCTGTTTTTCGGCCTGCCAAAGCGGAACTCCGGATTCGGCTCGGACTCGCTGAATTTCACTGTAACGATCGGCAAAGAATTGGTTCATCAGGAGAATGCCAACGTCGTGGAGCAGTCCTGCCACATAAACTTCGTCAGTCGCGACGGAGCCGTTCAGCTGGACCTTGCGACTCAGAAACTGTGCAACTCGGCCGACCGCGGCAGAGTGGTCCCAGAACTGCCTGAGGTCGAGACTGCCATCGCGACCGGAAAACGCGTCCACGACCGCTAGTACCACACATATCGCCCGCACTTCGCGAAGGCCAACACGCTGGACCGCACTCAAGACAGAGGTTACTTCAACACCGCGACTATAAACCACGCTATTCGCAACGCGCAGGAGTTTGCCAGTAATTACAGGATCGCTGTTGATGATCTCGGCGATTCTATTGTCGCCCGTTGAATCGTCATCCAGAGCATTTCGGAGTTCGATAATGGTATCGGGAAGGGTTGGGAGATCTTCACCCTT
>CAYTDU010000248.1:0-7498 GCA_964436395.1 uncultured Gemmatimonadaceae bacterium
ACGGTGCGGCACCTCCTGAACCACACATCGGGCATATCGGGAATTGTTGGTCGCGCGCCGTTGGCGGATGCTGACACAAGCAACACGGCCTTGAATCGGTTTGTCAGATCGCTGAGTAGTGTGACTCTCGCTAGAGAACCAGGATCCGCCTTTGAATACTCAAATGCCAACTATGCGGTGCTCGGAAGGATCATGCAGGAAGTCTCCGGCTCATCGTTTGAGACATTTATCGAGCAACGAATCTTTGCCCCGCTGAACATGGAACGCTCTTTCACGTCGCAGAGTGTCGCCGAGCGAAACGATCTCGCGACTGGCTATCGCTTCTGGTTTGGACACCCGAGACCGGCACCTCATATGCCGTTTGCTCGTGGCGTCGCGCCCGCCGGATATCTGATTTCCACTGCGCCCGACTTGGCGCGGTACCTCGTCCTGCATCTGAACTCTGGTACTTATGCGGGTGAGCAACTGATATCGGATCCGGGCATGATGGAGCTTCACCGACCTGCCGCCGAGATGGGCGCTAACACTTCGTACGCAATGGGGTGGGTTGTTCAGACTGGAGGTGAGTTCACCACCATCTGGCACAATGGAGGGCTACCCAACTTCTACTCGTTCCTGGGGATGCTCCCCGAGCGACAGCTGGGAATAGTCTTTCTCGCCAACTGCCTGGACGTGCTCGCTGCGGGTCAGTTCGATGCTATTCCCTTAGGCGTGGCAGACATACTTCGCGGTCGAGAACCAAGGGTTGGAGCGAATGCGAGTTTTCATCCACCGCTCAACATCGCGGTGTTTTGGGCGCTGGTCGTTCTCACTTGGCAGCTCGTCTGGGTTTTCGGCTCAGCGCTGAGGCGCAGGCCCTGGATCGTTCAAGAGAAGCACCTTCCGGTGTCTTTCATCGTTGAGCTCCGCAAAATCGGGCTGCCGATTCTGCTGAACTTCGGTTGGGCTTTTGCTGTTCTATCCCTTCTGCCTGGAGCGAGCGGCACGCCGTTCTCGGTTATGAAACTGTACGTACCGGATTACGGTTTCTTTGCGACGGCAAGTGTGATTGTGGCGGTTGCGTGGGGAACGATGCAGGTGGTGTTGCGGGTGAGAGGGCTGCTGAGGGCTATGCCACGCTAAGCCAGCCGTCGGGGTTCTCGCCTATTCTATCCAAGTAACGTCCGACCCTGGCATCAGGAGAGGTGGCATTCGCACCCAAGTAATCCCGTCTGGCTTCGTTTAAGGCGGCCCGGACAGCGGCCGCGTGGCCTGCGACGCGGGAGTAAAACTCGGATGTTTCGGGTGAACGACCCTCTATGAGGTGCGCTGCGAGGGCAAGCACGTTCGCTGCAAAGGCGACATACGCGCGGATCGCGCCGCGACCGCCTCTCTGTGCAACGGCGTTCGGGAAACAACCCGCCCACCAAAGGGCAAGTGCTCCGCACTCAGCGGCACGCTCGGCTCGGCCAACGGTCTTGCGCGGCATTGCCTCGATTGAGTTGGCCCAGACTAAAAGGCCATGTTCGCCGTCTGCTATCCGGGCTGACAAGTTGGCGTTACTGAAGAGGACCGCCAACGTGGCTGTGAAATCGGCTAGGTCAATGTCAGTCACTTCCCATCGACGCAGGATCGCGCGAATCGGGACGTACCACAAGAGCGTGAGGGGAAGCGGCGCCGGTGGGCCACCATGACCGAGCACCACCTCGAGCGCTGCCGGAGAATCGAGAAGTTGGTCAACCTTGCCCGCTTCGAGTGCGCGAGCTGCGGGGCTCGCCGCGTTCGCGTTGACCTTCGATCTGGGCCACTAGGCGCCAAAGGTCATCTCTGCACAACCAGTTGTGTATCATCGGGACAACCATGCGCCCTCCTGGTTTACCCGGATCCACTCGTTGTCTTCGGCACTGCCGGAGACATCACCTCTCTTTCAGTATCGGGTGCCTATGAGGCTACTTGAGCCTTGGGGGAGATGTTGGCTAGGGGTGTGCGCGGTTGGCGATTTCACCGTTTCCAAAAAACACTTCCCTCACTTCTTTGGGCGACGCGGTAGTCAACTTGCTTACGACAACCTATTGACAATCCCGTTGTAGCCAACTAAGGTAAAATGACAATTAGTAGAAATTACCCGAGACTGTCTGAGGGATAGGAGTCGAGTTGCGGACTATGACACCACCAGATCCACCTATCGAGAAGCTGATCCCGCTCAAGCCCAAAGACCACTACATTCTCTATGCTTTGCTCGATGAAAACCGGTATGGGTACGCGATAGCCCAAGAAATTTCACGGTTATCAGAAGGCCGCGTGCGCGTTGAAGCGGGCAACCTCCACCGGCATATCCAGAAACTGATTCGCCAAGGCCTCGTGGAACCGTCGGAAGCCAAACCGACGCCTGATGTTGAAGACGAACGCCGCAGGTACTACACCATCACCGATGCGGGCCGCCAGGTGTGGAAGGCCGACATTCGGCACATGGAGTCATTGATCCGGGCGGCCCGAAAACGATCATCGCCGCCGAACGCACGTGGTGTGTGATGGCTGACTCTTCGCAGCGAGACGCGTTCGGCTTGCGCATGCTTCTCGCTTTTCAGAAAGCACTGCTCCGTCTATACCCTCCCCAATACCGGAGCATGTGGAGTGCCGGCATCACGGAATTCGTTCGCGACCAATACCATGCCGCGTCCCGGAAGCACGGATGGCGCGGAGTAGTCGTCACATGGATCCGCGTGAGTATTGACACAATTACTACCGCTGTGGCCATCCGTCTAGACAAAGGGCCGAGCTTCAAAGCGGCAGGGGAGGGTATCGGAGAAATGCACAGAATCGAGATGTTACTGGATCAACTGCGACAGCACGTGACCTATGCTGTGCGCCAATTGCGCCATTCGCCCGGTTTGACGGCGGCAGTGACTCTCACACTCGGACTCGGCATCGGGGCGAACGCCACGATGTTCGGCGTGATCGACCGCTTGCTGCTGAGCCCGCCGGAACATGTGCGGGACGCGCACGAGGTTCGTCGGGTTTTCGTGCGCCTGTATTCACCATTCTTCGGGACGCAGCGATCGTTGCCTATTGGGACGCATCCCGACTTCAAGGATCTCGATTCTGCTCAGAGCTTCGTCGAGACGGCGGCCTACACGCGAAGTCGACCTTTGACGTTCGGTAGAGGACTCGATGCATCACGGGCAAATGTCGTGGCCTCGACAGCCTCGTTGTTCCCCCTGTTGGGTGTGAGGCCTGAGGCCGGGCGCTTCTTTTCCGAGGTGGAGGACCTGCCGGGGAACCCGAACGTCGCTGTGCTGGGATACACCTTCTGGAAGCGGCATTTCGGCGGCGACAATGAGGCCATTGGTCGAACCATCAAGCTAGGCGACTTGGAGTATACCGTGGTCGGTGTGGCGCCGAGGGGCTTCACCGGCGTAGAACTATCGCCGGTGGACGTATGGGTAAACCTCCATTCGCGTCCCGGCAACTGGGCTGGGAACCGGAACTTCTTTTTGCTCAGTGTAGTCGCTCGGTTGCGCCCCGGTGTGTCGGCAACGGTGGCCGAGGCTGATGCGACGCTGCTCCATCTACGTGGAAACGCAGACAACCCTCAGTACGATCCCGAAGCGCGTATTGTGCTGGCGCCGTTGATCGCAGCCCGTGGCCCTGCGGCCACCGCTGAATCGGTAGTCGCCAGGTGGTTGGCCGGTGTCGGGATTGTGGTCCTCCTGATAGCTTGTGCAAACGTCGCGAATCTGCTTCTCGAGCGTGCCCTGCACAGGCGCCGAGAGATCGCTGTCAGGCTGGCGCTCGGCAACTCGCGCGTGCGTCTAATCAAGATGCTTCTCACCGAGAGTCTGATCTTGGCATTGATTGGCGGCGTGGCAGGCTTGTTGATCGCACGCTGGGGTGGTGCCATAGTGCGCAACATGTTGGCCGCAGACGTCGATTGGGTGGGGTCGCCGATAAGCAACCGTGTTCTGTTGTTTTCGGCCGCGGTGACCCTCCTCACTGGAGTGGTGATGGGATTGGTCCCCGGCTTTCAGTCTGTGCGAACCGACGTCACTCAGGCGCTGAAATCGGGTGGTCACGGCGCGCGCGCCGGGTTGAAGACTCGATACGGCTTGCTGCTCGGGCAAGGAGCACTGTCGGTGGTGCTCCTCGTGGGTGCAGGTCTGTTCCTGCGAAGTGTTGACCGGCTGCGCAACCTCGACATGGGGTGTGATCCCGAGGGCGTGCTGGTTGCCGGGCTGGAACTGGAGCGCGCCGACGCCGGTGATTCTGCTTCCGTGTTGGCGCGCACTCTACCGCTCGATGCAGTCGAGAGGCTGGCTGCAATGCCTGAGGTCGAGCATTCGGCGCTCACGCTCCTGCAACCGTTCATAGGTAGATACCGCATCCAGTTGAGAGTGCAGGGTCTCGACTCGATTCCAGCCCAGCAGTCACTTGGGCCGTGGCTAAACGTTGTGAGCGCGGGCTATTTCGACGCTTTGGGAATGCGCGTCGTTCGGGGCCGAGGGTTCGCCGAGGCGGATGACAGTGAGGGAGCGGACCCGGTTGTCGTGGTCAACCAGACAATGGCGCGCACCGTCTGGAGAGATCGAGATGCCCTGAATCAATGCCTTTTCATTGGTGCCAATTCAGACAACTGTGCTAGGGTGATTGGTGTCGTGACGAGCATGCGCGACCAGCGAGAATTGACCGACCAAACCCTGGCCATGCAGTACTATGTTCCGGTCAACAAAGAACCTTTTGGTAGACCAGCGAGAACTCTCCTTGTGCGGGTACGATCGGGAGACACGGAGAATCACATCGCTGCTGTGCGACGCGCTCTCCACGATCTGCATCCGGCAATCAGGTATGTGACGGTCAATCCACTTCGAGAAGTGGTGGACCCGATGTATCGATCGTGGACACTCGGAGCCACCATGTTCACCGTGTTCGGTGGCCTGGCATTGTCGATCGCCGTGATCGGCATGTACAGCCTGCTCGCTTTCAATGTGGCCCGGCGGAAACATGAACTCGGAATCTGTGTAGCGCTCGGGGCCGACCGGGCGCACATAGTGAGAATGGTGCTCGGGCAGGCAATGGCACTGGTGGCCGGCGGATTGGCGATCGGAGCGAGCGTTTCTCTTGCCGCCGGCGGTGCAATCGAGCCACTTCTATTTCAAGTCTCGGCGCGCGATCCACTCGTCCTTGTTGCGGTCATAGGTACGTTGGCACTGGCCGGCCTGGCGGCGGCCCTAATACCGGCACGGCGAGCCACGTCCGTCGATCCGATGGAGACGATGAGAGTGGAGTGATGTAGGTCGGGCGGGCGGTACGGCGATAGGGAACGGCGAACGCCAAACAAGGACCGTCCAACGGCGGGTAGGGCAAGCCGTCGTTGGATGACAAGCTTCCGCCTCTCCCGCTTCTCTTGCTCATACATCTCCAAAGAACACTTCGTGTACTTCCCGAGGAGGAGGAGCTGTTTGTTCGCTGACAGTGACAAAGAGAACCAAGCACACGAACGCTCCGAAAATCGCCGGCCAGATTCCACCGATCCAGTTGTCGAGCGTCTGGTATTCGAGGTAGCTGATTACGTACCAGAAGACGCAGCTGACGGCTCCCGCGATCATACCTACGATCGCTCCCTCCTTAGTGGCTCTCGGCCACCACACGCCGAGTAAGAATGGGAAGGTGAACGCGGACGCCATCAGGCTGAACGACATAGTGACGATCCACAAAATTGCCGCGGGCGGTTTGATCGCCGCCAGGAGCCCCAACGCTCCGATCACCAGCGTCACTACCCGAGCGATCTTCAAACCCTTCTCCCGGTCGACGTCAGAGTTCACATAAGGGATGTAGACGTTCTCGACCACGAGAGAGCCCGCGAGTAGTAAGGTTGAGTCTATCGTAGACATCATCGCTCCCAGAACGGCTGCGACGATGATCGCACCCACAACCGGAGGCAGGAGTTCCGCTACCAAAGTTGGGACCGTCAGGTCAGGGCGCTCGAGTGTCGGAAGTAACACGCCACCCGCAATGGCAACTAGAGTTGCAGAGACATAGATGAACGACTGGAAGGAGATCGAATAGACCATCGCCTTCTTGAGGGTTTTGTCGTCCTCCGGGATCAGGAAGCGGGTAACGGAAGCGGGAGCACCGCCAATCTGAAAGAACCCCCACACAATGAACGCCGATACCACCCAAGTCGTCGTCATCTCGCCGGTGAAAGAGATTCCTCCCGGGTTTATCTGCCCGTATTGTTCGTGCATTCCCCCGAAACCGCCGGCAGCGCTAACCGCCACGGGTGCGAGGATCGCAAATCCGAGAATCATGATTATGCCCTGGATCAGGTCGGTCCACGCGACCGCGTACATGCCTCCAAGGACAGTGTAGAGAATTACGATCCCTCCAAACACGAACAATCCGGTGAGGTAGTTCATGCCTAGCAACACCTCGAAGATGTTGCCGGCGGCTTTGAGCTGTGCGGCGATCATCGGGATGAACGCCACCAGCATGATGATGGTGCAGGTGAGGCTCGCGACCTTCGAGTAGTATCGAGCCTCGAAGATGTCGACCAAGGTCACGCTCTTGATGCGGCTTGCGATCTTCCTGAGTCGGCTTCCGAGCAGGATGTAGGAAAACCAGGGTGCAGCTGCAGACGACACCGCCGCCGGCGAGAAGTTGTAGCCCAGGACCTTTTCCGTTCCCACCGCGCCCATGTAGCTGCTGCCGCTCATCTGCGTGGCGGAGAACGAGAACCCAACGGCGGCGGGCCCCAGTTTTCCTCTGGCTATGAAATAATCTCTCTTCGACTTGACCTTCTTGTTGAACCAAAAGCCGAGCCCGAGCATTCCAAAGAAGTAGAGCCCCAGGACGATGATGTACTGGAGTGAGAGGCTCATTTGCCGGTCTTCACGTAGAAGATGGCTGCGCCTATCAGGAAGGCGTAGCCGCCATAGCAGAGAATCAACACTCCCCAATCGAGATTGAATGGGCCTGGGGGCCAGTCGAACAGGATCATTAGGCTGCCTCCCAAAGCGAACACGATCATGAGAGCGATCGACACGATGGGGAGCCGCACGCCGCCGTCTTTCTCGCCATTCGTGCCGTGTATCATTGCCACACCTCGCCGAGAACTCTGAGAATGTTCCCTCCCAGCACCTTCGCAATGTCCCCGTCGGAGTAGCCGTGTTTGACCAGCCACCTCAAGATGTTGTGAGATGCTTCAGTTGGGTTTTCTACACCCTTCACGTAGGGAACCTCTTCGAATTGCGGACTGTCGTCCTCGCCTCCTTCATGTGTCTCGTCGATCGACAATGCCGCAGCGTACACGTGATGCAGCCCGACGTGATCTCCATAGAGCGTGTCCGGCCCAAATGCAACGTGGTCTATCCCGACCAGGTCCTTGATATACTCGAAGTGTTCCATGAAGCCTTCGATGTCGTGATCGGGATGTTTATCGGTAAGTGTGGTGTGAGGAGCGGCTTCTACGCCAATCACGCCACCCTGCCTGGCGCATGCTTGCAACACCGCGTCCGGTGCGAGC
>CAYTDU010000249.1:0-7485 GCA_964436395.1 uncultured Gemmatimonadaceae bacterium
TCTTGTTGAGGAGCGTGGCGCGGGTTATTCCAAGATCCTTGGCCGCGTGAGTACGGTTGCCTTTCCGGCGGCGCAGCGTCGCTTGAATGTGCTGTTCTTCGACTTGATCGAGGGATAATCCCTTGTAACGATACCCCGATGGTGGCCGCTTTCCCTGTAGCTCTGTCGGCAAATGTCTCATGTCGACGCGTTGGCCTCGGGCCATGATGAGCGCGCGCTCTAACGCGTTTCGCATCTCTCGAATATTGCCGGGCCAATCGTATTCCAGGAGCCGTTCCAACGTTCCTGAACCAACGGTCGGAGAGATCCCACCCATCTCGTTCCCAAGATGTGCCAGAAACCGTTGCAGGAGCGCAAGGCGATCTTCGCGGGACCGTTCTCTGAGGGAAGGGAGGTGCACTGCTGCCACGGAGATTCTGTAGTACAAGTCTTCCCGCAAGCTACCATCGGCAAGTGCTCTATCGAGGTTCCTGTTGGTCGCGGCGATGAGCCGCACGTCGACCGTGTTGTCAACGGTGCCACCTAGTCGACGGAACGACTTGGTTTCCAGAACGCGGAGCAGTTTTGGTTGAAGCGGCGGTGCCAGCTCACCTATCTCATCTAGAAAAAGGGTACCTCCGTCTGCCACCTCGAACAGACCACGCTTCCTATCCTTGGCGTCCGTGAAAGCGCCCTTCTCATGGCCGAACAGTTCGCTGTCGAGGAAGTTTGCTGAGAGCCCTCCACAGTTGACATCGATGAACGGGCGGTCGGATCGTGGGGAGAGGTGGTGAATCAGGCGTGCGAGCCACCCTTTCCCGGTGCCACTTTCGCCGGTTAGTAAGACGGTAGTTCGTTCGCTGGCGGCTATCAGCTCAGACTGTTTGGCAATCGCTCGCATCTGAGGTGACTCGCCGAGACCTTCGGGGGAAAGATCCTGATGGATCAGGCTCTTGAGGCGTTCCACCTCGTGTTTGGTCCGGACGTTCTGCCCTGTCCGCTCGATCACAGCAGTTAGATGTGCCATGTCTACCGGTTTGGTGAGGAAGTCCTCCGCGCCGATTTGCATCGCTTCGACCGCGGTCTCTATGTCGCCGTGCCCCGTGAGCAGAATGACCGGAGCGTCGCGAGCACATAATTGTCTCAGGACTTCGATTCCGTGGAGGTCCGGAAGCTCCAGGTCCAGAAGGACCACATCAAAGCCGGTCGCCTCGTACGATTCGATCCCTTCGTGCCCGTTGGATGCACGTCCGACCTCGTAACCAGATTGTTCCAGGAACGTGCCGATCGACTTCAGGATTGCTGGATCGTCGTCTACGAGCAGGATTGATAACGACATGTACAGAACCGTTCTGCTGTTGTGTTAGTCCTTTTCATTATCGGGCGATGCGATCGTCTACGTTAGCATTCAAGCCCATCCATCGCGAGTCGAGCGGGTGCTCGCATTCTTGAGAGAGGTCGGCCCGGCGTGTACTATACCGGTCGAGCCATAGCATCTTCACCACCAATAGATGTTGATCCTGATACAGAAAGGTTCTCCATGCTCAAGCGTGCATTCGTTCTAACCGTTGGAGTCGTGCTTCTCTGTGGCGTTGCGGCTGAAGCTCAGATGACTCCGTTCTACCAGTGGACCCTGTTGCCACCCGATGTCATGGACGAGATCATCGGCGAGACATCGGGCGAGACCGCCTGGAACACCATCATGGAGACGGGCGGCTACAACAAAGACCGTCTGCCTGATGAGTACGCAGGCACCTTTTACGAGGCGCAGTACATCTATGACCAACTTGTGGCTTACGGACTACCGGGAGCCGAGATTGCCCGTTTCCCCGGTGGTGAGGTGTGGGATGGGATCAAGGGGGAATTGTGGGAAGTGGATCCATTTCGGCAGAAGCTGGCGTCGTTTCAGGATATGCGAGCCATGCTGGCACGTGGCAGCAACAATGCCGACGTGACTGCTCAGTTGGTGTGGGTCGGACGGGGAACCGCGGATGAACTGGACAGAGCTGGAGTCGCCGGGAAGATCGTGGTCACCGAAGGCTCGATTGGGACCGTTCACCGACTGGCATGTGTCGACCGCGGAGCGGAGGGTGTCGTGGCAATTGGCAACAGCCGGCCGCACTTCGACCCACTGCAGATACCGTGGAGTGGAGTCGGGTCGCGTCGCGGCGGAGACGCGTCGGCGAACAAGTTTGGGTTTTTCATTCCGCCTCGTGAGGCTGCCGATTTGAAACGCCGTCTGTTGGCCGGTCACGAGATCACGGTACATGCCCAAGTCGAGGCCACAATGCAGCCGTACGATCTCGAAGATCCTGTCGCGTACATCCCGGGAACGGAACCCAATGCTGATGAGGTGATTCTATCTGCGCACCTCTTCGAGGGGTATGTGAAGCAAGGAGCCAACGACAACAAGTCGGGTAGTGCCGGAATCCTCGAGGTGGCACGCACGCTTCACACGCTGATCGAAGAAGGTCGTATCCCCCGTCCGAAACGTACGATCCGCTTCCTCTGGGGCCCTGAGTATTCCGGCACAGGCCCTTGGGTTGTGGCCAATAAGCAGCTCATGGAACGCACACTCGCCAACATCAACATGGACATGGTCGGCGAATGGCTTAGCCTCAACAAAGGGTATATGACTCTGGTTCGAACGTCGTACGGTCACCCGCATTACATCAACGACGTGATGGAGAACTACTACCGCTTTGTGGGCGAGTCGAACCGCGAGCGGATTCAGAATCGAAGCCAGTTCTTCAAGATTCCTCGTCGTATCGTTGCTCCGACGGGGGCAGACGAACCGTTTGTGTACAGCATCGAAACGCACTACGGCGCCTCGGACCATATGGTGTTCAACGATTGGGGTGTGGGTGTACCCGGTGTGATGATGATCGCCTGGCCAGACCAGTGGTACCACACGTCCGGCGACAGAATTGACAAGTCCGACCCAACTCAGATGAAGCGGATTGCGATCATTGCCGCTGGAGCCGCGTACACAATCGCGAGCGCCGACGACGATATGGCAATGCGTATCGCAAGTGAGACTGCCAGCAACGGCGCGCGTCGACTGGGTCACCAGCTCATGATGGGGTTGGAACGGTTAAACAACGCGACAACCGACGATCTGCTCGACGCCTACAAATGGGCGCGTGCTCACGTCGAAGCGTCGGTTTTGAACGAAAGAGCGACATTGGCATCTATTCTCGAGCTTGCCGAAGACACCGATCGGGTGGGCGAGTATGTGGAGGAGATGCAGGGGATGATCGAACAGGTCGGCGAAGGGCATCTCAGTGTGCTGGAAACGCACATGGGCGCGGTTGCCGCAGGCCTTGGTGCTCAGCCGGTTCGCCTGCGTCTGACGGATCTCGAGAGAGATGCGTCCAGGATGGTTCCGCGCCCAACTGCTCTCGTCAAACAGGATGGGTACGGCGGCTGGAGACAGTATCTGAATGGTGTGTCGGCGGAAGCACGGCGCCAGTACCCTTACGGCGGAGGAGCCGTCGCAAACACGAACGAGGTTAATCTCCTCATCAACGGTCAAAACAGCGTTCTGGATATCAAGAAGATGCTGGATGGTCAGAACAGGGCGACGTCAGACCTTCAGGCGATCTTGAACTACATAGAGATTTTGAAGCTCGCAGGGCTCGTGGAAATGTAGGGCGAGTAACGAGTGGTGAGTTGTGATCTGCGATTTGTGAGTGGGTGTGAGTTGGGGCGACTCGCCACTCACCGCTCGCCACTCACAACTCGCTACTCGCGTTCATAACTCCTCTCATTCATTTGGTACCAAACGGGGATTTCAATGCGACATCAAGCATACGCGGTGTTCCTGTTGGCTCTGTCCATTGGCTGCGCGCGAACACCTGATACCGCACCTGCTCCAGTAGCCGACGGATATGACGTGATAATTGAAAACGGTCGTGTAGTCGACGGCACAGGTAACGCATGGTTCTATGGCGACGTTGGTGTGAGAGGTGACCGCATAGCGGCTATTGTCCCCAAGGGCTTGCTTCGGGACGTTTCCGCTGGCGAGCGAATAGACGCAAATGGTCTCGTTGTAGCGCCCGGCTTCATCGACATACAAAGCCACTCTCGCGGTGCGTTGCTGACCGGAGACAGCAGGGTGGTCAGCAAGATTACGCAGGGCATTACAACCGAGATACTCGGTGAGGGCGCGACGAATGCGCCGGCGAATCGCCTGACTCTCCAGGAGATGGGTGAAGTGACACCGGAGGTGCTCGAACAACATGCTTTGTTCATGGGGCCTGAAGGGTTCAACAATTGGCTGGAGGCCATGGAGGCGCGGGGTGTCACACCCAACGTCGGGTCTTTCGTGGGTGCCGCGACGATTCGCATGTACGGCAAGGGGATGGCCATGGGTGAGGCCACACCGGCCGAACTCGACTCGATGCGCACGGCGGTTCGGTGGTCGATGGAAGGCGGTGCATTCGGAATCGCATCTGCGTTGATCTATCCGCCTGGCTCGTACGCATCCACTCCAGAGTTGATCGAAATCAACAAGGCGGCAGCCCCGTACGGCGGAGTCTACATCACCCATATCCGCTCTGAGGCGGACAAGTTCCTCGAGGGACTTCGCGAGGCGATAGAGATCGGCGTTGCGGCCGATGTGCCTGTAGAAGTCTATCACCTCAAGGCGGCAGGAATGCGCAACTGGCACAAGTCCGCACTCGCAATCGCGCTCATCGACTCGGCGCGGGCGGTTGGTGTGGACATTCAGGCAGACATGTATCCGTACACAGCGGGGAGCACAGGCCTCACGGCGTGCCTGCCTCCGTGGACAGCGGCGGATGGAGAATTACTCGACAATCTTCGGGATCCCGATACACGCGTTCGGATTCGGGAGGAGATACTGCATCAGACAGAAGATTGGGAAAACCTCTGCCAACTCTCTACCCCTGAGAACGTGTTGATACTCGGTCTCGAGAAACCTGAGAATCAGGAGTTTTCAGGTTTGAGACTGGCTGAAATTGCCCAACGACAGGGCAAACACTGGATCGAGACGGCGATGGACTTGATTTTAACTGAAGAATCGCGGGTGGGGACCGTCTACTTCATGATGAGCGAAAGCAATGTCGCGCTTCAGATGAAGCAGCCGTGGATCAAATTCGGCACTGATGCAGGTGGAGCCGATCCGGACAGTGCCAGAGGTTTGACTCATCCCCGGGCGTACGGCACCTACCCTCGCATACTCGGCAAGTACGTCAGGGATGAAGATGTCATGCCCCTCGAGGACGCGGTTCGTAAGATGTCATCGGCGGTAGCCACACGACTCTCAATACAGGACCGCGGCGTGCTGCGAGACGGACTGTATGCCGACATCGTCATTTTCGATCCCACCACGATCATCGATCACGCGACATTCCAAGAACCGCACCAGTTGTCGGAGGGAATGCGGCACGTGCTCGTGAACGGCGTTCCAGTAATCCGCGATGGCCGCCACACCGGGGCGAAACCCGGCATGGTGGTCAGGGGACCGGGGTACCGAGGTAGTCGGTAGACAGGTAAGGTCACTCATCCGGGATTCGGGCCGCTGAGTTCACCGGGATTCGGCGGCCCGAACATTTCCAGCCATTCGGGACTCTAAGAAGAAACGTGGAGGCCCCGATGCGATCTCAGGTACTGACGTTCCTGACCTGCGTTTCCCAGAATGCAGTTGTGGTTTTTGCTGCGCTCGTTCTCATGAACGGTGCAGTTCCATGCTACGTCACAGCACAAGAATCAGCCGCATCCGATTCGATGAGGGCGGTGCAACTCTTGGCCAATGCGCGTGGCGCCAACCCGGTGATGTGCGAATTGGCGATGCAGTCCATCGACAGGCGCTATGGCAACTGGGGCTCCACCGGGCGCGCGCCCGACGCGATAATCGGGCAACGAGCGCTGCTCGATTGGGCATCAAAGGATTTCGAGGATGCTGGTGTGGTGGGTGCGTTGAGCGTGGCACTCTCCGATGACGATACCTGTGTTCGACGAATGGCGGCTCGCCTATTCGGCAGGGTGAAACACCCTACCGTGGCATCAACATTAGTGAACCGTCTGAATGACCGCGACGAACGCACTCGGCAGATGGCCGCGATAGCGCTGGGATACATCGTAGATCACGAGACTGTGGATGCGCTGATAGGCGTCCTCGATGATGGTGTGGCTGCCGTCAGATCCGCCGCCACCTGGGCGCTTGGAGAGATAGAGGATGAGCGAGCGGTAGATGCACTGATTGGCTTGCTCGAAGACGATCCCGATCCGTTTGTTCGTCGCCAGGCGGCTTGGGCGCTGGGGAATATCTATTAGCGCTGTTGCCCACTCTCCCCCCGGTAGGAATTCTCGACACCGCCCATTCCGGAACGGTACGATCACCTTTAGGCTCGAGAATTCGCGACTGCAAATGCCACGTTCGCGATCGGGAAAGGGGCATAGTCAGTTGTGAGTGTTCTGCGTTCGTGCGTAAGTGTTTGATTTTCAATTGCTTACGAGTGATTTGCGGATGCAAATAACTCGTGCTCGAGTGCAAATGCGGTGTTTTTTTGAGAAAATGCGGGGTTGTCATATGTAAAAAGGAGTTTTGCGGTTGCGAAAGGAGCCTTTTCAACCGCAAGCGATGCGATTGCATTCGCACGATTTGGAGGTGTGGCATGCCGGCATGAGTACGACCACGTTGTGGACCGTCCGACCGTCCGACCGTCCGACCGTCCGACCGCCTGTCCGCCCGACCGCCTGTCCGCCCGACCGCCTGTCCGCCCCAGAGGACAAAACTTACCTGGCCGAGATCGCAAGCTTTAGGTGTAACATATTTATTAGCAATAACTTACACTTCTCCCCAAAAAAGGCACGCCCTTTGCCTGTCTGAGTTGTGCGGCTCAGCCAGGAGACAAAGATGGGACACAAACGGTGTTGGGCACTAGCGGCCTTGATATTGGTGCTTCCGTTCGCTGGGAATGCGCAAAACCTCGTGCCACGGCACTCGAAGGGCATCTTCGGGTTCAACGGGTCGCTGGCGCGGCCCATTGGTGAGTTCCTCGACTACGTCGATTGGGGTGGTGGGTTTGGGTTGTACGGGGTGGTGAATTTCGATCGGCGCAACCAAATAGGTCTGCGGATCGGGACCTCTGTTATGATATACGGTCATGAGAGTTACCCGACGCAGATCGTTCCCAGCATCGGTCGGGTCTGGGTGGATGTGAACACGGACAATTTCATCGTGGATTTCGGAGTCGGCCCCCAGATAACGATGGGACGCGGTCCGCTACGCCCGTACATTTTTGGCACTGCGGGTTTTTCCTATTTTGCCACTGTGTCTTCGCTGGATGGGGTCGACGGTGGGCCTGACTTCGCCCACACGACCAACTTCGATGACGTCACGTATGCGTTGACGAGCGGCGGTGGTCTCCTGCTCAATGTCTCGCGTAGGGTGGCTTTCGACATGTCGGCGCAGTGGACCTTGAACGGTGAAGTCGAGTATCTGACTCGCGGCGATATCGAGGACAACTGGGACGGTTC
>CAYTDU010000250.1:0-7483 GCA_964436395.1 uncultured Gemmatimonadaceae bacterium
CCGTACGACGGTTCCGCTCAGGCCGCTTGTCCAAACGACGGCGTCGCTCACCACGCTGATTGCCTGCAGCCGCACCGTCGTGCCGCTTTCCTGCGAATAGAGCGTTGGGCGAGGCGGGCCGGAATCTGAACAACCTATCCAGGCACCTGTTGAGATGGTCAATACGCAGTAGCACAGAGTGATTTTCCCACGCATGCCACGTATCCTCTCAGTTCGATTGTTCTTCCAGATCCAGAAACTCGAGCACCGCTGACTCATCGCGGCGCAGCATAGCCGACTTCCGGCGGGGTTTGGGTCCCTTGAGCGGCGGCGTCGGCGGTATCACCTCACCCAGCAAGTACCGCTCGATCAGTCGGGGATGCACGTAATACTTGCGACAGACGTCGCGCGTATTCCCGAGGTTTTGGGCCACCTGATCGATGACCCTCAATACGTTCCTGTTCGCTTCCTTCTGGGAGTCTGTCACACCGAGGTCGCGAAAGGCAACCGCGGCCCTCATAGTGCCTGCCCACGTACGGAAGTCCTTGGCAGATATCGCTCTGCCGGTAATACGGTGCAGGTATTCGTTCACGTCGCTCGAACTGACATCCTGACGCTTCCCAGCGTCGTCCAGGAACTGGAAGAGGTCCTGCCCGGGCAGCGACTGGCATTGCTGTACGACCTTCGCCAGCCGCCGATCGTTTACCGAGACTTTGTGTTCCACACCGCTCTTGCCTCGGAATCTGAAGCGAATCTCGTCACCCGTAATTTCTACGTGACGATCGCGCATCGTCGTGAGTCCGTAGGAGCGATTGTGCTTGGCATACACCTCGTTGCCTACTCTGATGAGGGTTTTTTCGAGCAGGCTCACGACAGTGGCCAATACCTTGTCGCGCGGCAGTCCTTCGAGGGACAAGTCACGCTCGATTCGATGCCGTATTCCGGGTAGGAGGGCACTGAACTCGAGCATGCGGTGGAACTTGGTCTCATCTCGTTCCGCACGATATTCCGTGTGATATCTATACTGTTTCCGACCTTTGGCGTCACGGCCCGTGGCTTGGAGGTGGCCATTCGGTGACGGACAGATCCACACATCGGTCCATGCCGGGGGGATCGCGAGCTTCCGGATTCGTTCTAGCCGTTTTGGGTCGCGGATTTGGTTACCGTTGGGAGCGATGTAAGAGAACCCACGCCCGCGCCGCCGCCTTCGGATGCCGGGGCCCGAGTCCGTGGAGTACGAAAGCTTTGATGCCGGCTCGGAGTTCTGCACCGGCGTACCTCCAATGGGGTGAGATGGGCCAGTTTGCTCCGTAACGTACCGCTGCGACATACCGCAGCGGTTGCCACGCTGCAAGATACGCAGCTATTTCGTCAACAGATAGAATGGTGGGTAGGTGGTTCCGCAAGGGGCGGTCTGCCCTGGGGCACGACTACATCAACGCGGAGGGGTACCGCCGCCGCCCCCTCGGCCCCAGCCGCCGCCACGTCCCATACCGCGGCCGCCGCCACGTCCCATACCGCGGCCCCTCATGCGGTCGAGCATCTCTGATCGCCTGCCGCTCATCCAGTTGCGAAACCGCGGACGCTGTTCCGGGGGGACTGCCTGTTCGAGTCGCGCACGGGCATCGCGCGCCACTTCAGACAAGGAACCGGGATTCCGTTCGATAGCATCACTTATTGCCCAACCGATGCTATCCACCAAAGCCTTCATCTCGTCGCGTTGCTGCCCATTGAGATTCAGAGCACTCGAGAGCATCTCGACCGATACCTGCGAATCGTTGCCCCTGTCTGAGAACGCTACCAGCCAGAGCCTGTCGACACAGACGCCGAGGAAGCCGCCGATGATGAGCAGTAGAGCGGCAGCGAACGCCGCACGCCACTGAAGTGTGGTTTGATTGTTGTATGTCATGGTGTTTCGCTTTCCAATATCACCAGTGCTAGCACCGGATCGACCTCATTGTTCGCTACAGACCACAGGGTGGCAGCATCATCTCCCGCACCCAAGACGGTTGCCAACGGTAGACTCGAATCGTGTTGTTCGGCCCGCGGGGGAAGTGCAAGGTGAACCACGAGCGTGAGCACTGCCGCAGCCGCCACCGCGAAGGTCAAGCGCGGCTGCCACCGTTCGGCCAACGCTGCCCACCACGGGACCGGTTCCCGCCGGTACTCGGCGAGGATCGGTGCTGCCGCGGACATTAGGTTTTGCACCCTGTTCTCCCAAACCGTGGGCTCGTCGCCAATAGCCGATGGCGGCAGCAGCTCTTCGGGCAAGGGGTCGTTTGACTTCTCGTTCATAAAAAGTCCCGGTCTATCTTGTACGGTGCCAGGCGTTTCCTGAGTTCCCGGCGGGCATGGTGTACGTTTGCGCGTACAGTGCCGTCGTTGACGCCAAGCATTTGTGCGATTTCTGTAGCCTTGAAGCCCTCGACATCATGAAGTCGGAATGCGGTGCGCTGGCGCTCAGGTAGCGCCTCGATCGCTTCGGCAACTCGAGAACGTAGCTCGGACAGCTCCACGAGTTTCCCTGGATCATCACCGTGTGCCTCCTCCCGCACCTCTTCGAGTTCTTCGTGATTTCTCCTCTTGAGATACTTCCATCGATTGCGAGCGACGTTGCGGGCCACCTGGTACAACCACGGAGCAAAAGGACGTTTCGGATTGTATGAGTGGATCTTTTCCAACGCCCTGAGAAATGTCTCCTGAGCCGAGTCGTCGATGTCTTCCTGCCCGCTCAGGAACGATGCTATCACAGCGTAAACGGGACGCATGTACTTCCTGGCAAGCAGCTCGAACGCCTTGTTGTCGCCGGCCTGAACCCTCGCGGCCAGGTCGCTGTCCGTAAACTCGGGTTTGCTCATTGGATGCTTTCGAGGCAGTGTGGGTGCGGCCAACACCGGTGTTAGCCGACCACAGACACTCGTTCAACCGTACAGCATCGGCGACGTTCGGTCCAGTTGTCAATTTGCTACCTCTTCCCATGCGGACCCGTACAGCGGAACGGAACTCACCCTGCCTAAGGCGCCGCAGTCCGAACGACGCCATTCTCGACAGGGTCCGAATTCAATCTTTCGGGTAATACTCATCCGGAACCCAACCGGGTGGGGTGTTCCAGCCCATTCCTCCCCGCGCATCTCGCATTGGAATGCCCCGGCCTGCGTACCCGCGGGTTCCGCGCAACGGTGCTCCCCGCCCATAATAACCGCGACCACCCCTCATGCCTTGCCTCCAGCCACAACCTCCCCACGCTCTGCCACCGGTCATGGAGCGGTTCATCGGCCGCCCGGCCCAACCGGTCGCGGCTGCCCCTCGCATTAGCCAATAGAAATCTCTGAGTTCGGTCGCGGTCAGAGTCTGCGCGATCTGGTCATACGTAGCATCGAGTTCCTGAATAATTTCATCACCTTCCCGCCAATGTTGCTCACGTTGCTCGAGAACGGCGTTGAGTCTCTCCAGCAAAGGTACAATCTGGCGTTCTCTCTCAGGACTCAAGTTCATTTCTTGTGCGATGGCGTCAACGTCAATGCGTGGTGCAGTAGTCGTTTGCGCCACAGCCGTTGCCGTCAAGCCGATTGACATAAGGCCACCAGTCACGGCACCCATCGCCATTTTCCTCAGATTCGTCATCATTCCTCCCAGGTGAGAGCGACCTCATAGCGGCCGCGATACGCGGCTCTGTCTTGATGAACGCGGTAACTCGAACTCTTGAAGCACGCTCACAGTTAGGATGAAGCTCATGATTGCGAGCGATACGAGGCCCCCGGCAATCAGAACGACGTTGACAGCGTCCAGCATAGTCATTTTCCACTCCTGTAGCGATACGTGTCTTCTAGCGACGCTTCTTCCGCGTCCTGCCTTCACATACCTCTACAACCGTGGGCGTAAAATCGTTGAACGCAATCTTTTTTGCTGGGAGGTGCATTCTCTGGACGACAACTTGGAGCGGAATGGGGACCGCCGACCTGCCTTGCGGTGTGGGTTCATCTGAGTGATCGGCGGTCCGGGGGTGTCAAAACACTTCGGCTACACCTCAGGCCAATGGCTTCTGACCCCGAACGAATGCACTCATGAACTTGCCGTCCATTTCAGGAGCGACCGACGCCAGCTCGGAGTCGCAGCAAGCGTCTCCGAGGAAGGTCTTTGCGTCATCGGCACGATAGATACGTGTCGGCTCGATGTCGATCTTTTCAAATCCAACATCCGCCAAGGTCTGCTTGAACTCATTCTCCTCCATCGCTCCAGCCACACACCCAACCCAGAGTTCGACGTTCCGTCTGATAGCTGGATCCACGTCGCCACGGACCACTATGTCGGAAACGGCGAAGCGACCGCCCGGCCTGAGCACTCTGAACGCCTCTCCGAGGGTCTTGTGTTTGTCAGCCGAGAGGTTGATGACACAGTTCGAAATAACCACATCCACAGAGTTGTCTGGGAGCGGGATTGCCTCCATCTCACCCTGGAGAAACTCGACATTCTCCACACCTGCCTCAGATGCGTTTTTCCTAGCCAAGTTCAGCATTTCATCCGTCATGTCGAGGCCATAGGCCTTTCCTGTGGGCCCGACGCGTTTAGCAGAGAGCAGCACGTCGATCCCGCCGCCCGACCCAAGGTCCAAAACAACCTGGCCTTCTTCGAGCGTCACGAGTGCGGTGGGGTTTCCGCAGCCCAACGAAGCCGCAACGGCGTCTGCAGGTATGTCTGTTTGCTGTTCGAAATCATACAGGTCGGATGAGATAGGATCTTTGCGGCAAGATGTTGCCCCCGATCCACAGCACGAGGAGTTGGTGTTGTCGGCCACGTTTGATGCGATTTGACCGTACTTCTCGCGCACGATTTCTTTGATGGTCTTGTCGGTCATGCTATCTCCTTGGTTGATACGGCTGATGCCGCACTTGGCAAACTGCAAATCGCCTCACAGCAGCAGGACCCCTTGTGCTCCTCCCGGTCCGCGATAAAGCCGATCAACGCCTTGATTTCGCTTATGGTCTCGTAGTTCAGGGAGTAGTACATCCACTTTCCGCGCCGCCGGTTCTTCACGACGCCCGCCTCTCTGAGAATTTTCAGGTGAAATGACAGCAGCGGTTGTTTGGCGCCGACGACATCAGTTAGTTCGCATACACACCGCTCACCGTGCGTTAGTAGCTCGACGATTGCGAGTCGCTTAGCATCGGCAAGTGCGTGAAAAGCCCGTGCGAACGTTCCGAAATCAGCATCGACTGAAGACCCCATATGAGGGAACATATCAACTATTATTGATATGTCAATTGCACTGCACCAAGATCTATTTCGGATAGCAGCGCTTCTGTGTAAGTGTTTCTTTTTTATGATGTTACGGTATAAAAGAAGAAGCAAGAGACCTTCAAATCGTCGCCGAATCTCAATAAGTCACCGAAAATGCTGCGATTTTCGCTTGACCATAAAATCAATTTTTGTTATACAGATATAACAATAAAATGGCAACAACCCTAACCAATGCCCAAGTTTAAAGGCGCGGGGCGCCCGCGCAGGTCGCTGGCGCCGCCCAATCGCACACTCACGGCGCGAGTCAGGAGGCTTATTGACCTCGCACATAGCGGAAAGGTCCGTGACGCGAGCAGGCTGACTGGCATTCCGTACCCTACGCTCAACGATCTATACAACGGCCGCAGTGTGAATCCGAATCTCGCGACGCTCGAAGCGTTTTGCGTGCCGTACCAAATAGGGATTTCGTGGTTGTTGTCCGATGATGAACCGAATGAGGTGCCTCGCAAGGGGATCGTGGCGAATTTGCCGCCGGATGCAAATGCCGATGTAAAGCGCCGTTCGTTGAGGCAGGTACACATCCCGTTTTCGGCATGGCCGATGTGCGAGGTGTTCACGACACTCGAATATAAGCTAGAAAGAATGGATGCCAACGCCGACCGCCCCATAGTAGGAGAGGCGTCGGGAGACGCGCTGCGGTTCAGGCTTGCCACGTTCCTGTTCCAGCCGCTGTTGGCGGCAGAGCGAGCCGGTGAGAAAGAAACATTTGTCGGATCGGCCGAGGGTGATCAGGAGAATGCCGAACTGCTGGAACGTTGGAGTAACACGCTTGCGGCGTTGGGGGAAATGTGGAGGGTAGGTCTCCCGAGCCTGCTGAGCGACTCAGCGGACAATACACCGGTGTCCGATGGCGGAGGAACCTAGGGAGTTTCGCGGCCGTAGCGCAGGGATACCAGGTGGCTCTCGCCATTTGGCGCGATTACCACCACGTACAAATCGTCGTATTCGTCGTCTTCGATCACGGGAATGGGCGTTACGCCAAGCTCTCCGATGATTTCGGGCACCGTATTCGAGTGGCTCACAATCGCGACCGTCTCGCCAACGTGCTGCGTGCGCAGAATCTCTGCCATCTCAGCCGCGTAGGAGCTGCCGGCTGAAATGACGGTCAGGTCGAGCCCCAAGAGATTCGCGAGTGGTTCTGCGGTCGTACGAGTACGCAAGAATTGAGTGCAGTAAATGGTGCTCACACCCATCTCCCCCGCTACATGGGCGAGCTCTGCTGCTCGTTCGGCACCGTGCGCCGTCAGTGGGGGGTCGTCTCCGGAGAGTTCCTTCTCTGCGTGGCGAACCAAAAGAACTGTAGTGAACGATCCGGGGTCGGCGTGTTGTGATTCGGGTACGCACCCGAGGAAGAGCACGGTCGTGAAAAGGCCTAGTAGCCCTCGGGTGGTCAAAATGCCGCGTAGCATGTTGTTGTGTCCGGTGGGCGGTTCAGTTCTTGTGGCGAAACGTTATTCGCCCGCGGCTCAAATCGTACGGGGACAACTCCACCGTCACCCTGTCTCCAGCGAGCACGCGAATTCGAAAGCGGCGCATCTTACCAGCAATAGTACAGAGCACAGTGTGCCCGTTTTCGAGGAGAACTCTGAAAGTAGCGTTCGGGAGTACCTCCGAAACCGTACCTTGAAGTTCTATTGCCTCGTGTTTTGCCATATCGGGCTCATTCCGAGATCTTGACTACGTTTTCTGCTGCAGGCCCTTTTTCCCCTTGTACCACATCGAACTCCACACTCTCGCCTTCCGCCAGCGAACGAAAACCCTCAGTTTGGATTGCCGTGTGGTGCACAAAACAGTCGCGTTCGCCTCCTTCAGGAGTGATGAAGCCAAAACCTTTCGAATCGTTGAACCACTTGACCTTGCCCTTCGTGCGCATCTTCAGCTTTTCCTCTTCCTTCAATCTGGTTGTGTCTAAACAGCTACTTCGCCTACATCTCTAGTGCCATCGCAGCGCGTTTCTACTTGAGAAAAAAAATGAGACCTGTTCGCAACCCAGGCCCCTTCATTGTGTTACCTGTCGCAGGCCCAAGATAGCGATCTGTACTTGCACTGTCAAAACGAAATGGCGTCTTTTTGCGCGGAATTCCGGTCGAATCGCGGTGTCACTCACCTGGAACTGAACCGTTCAAGAAACTCTCTCTCTTCTGGCTTCAGACTCGCCACTCCGTCGGAACTGATCTTGTCCAATATTCGATCGAGTTCCTCAACG
>CAYTDU010000251.1:0-7447 GCA_964436395.1 uncultured Gemmatimonadaceae bacterium
CCACGAGGAACTGGGAGCCTGTAGTGGAAGTTTGGCTGAATCCTTCAGCGGGAAAGCAAAATTGTGAAGCCCCAGAGCAAAGACGCTCTGCCTAGGATGGAGATGGGTAAGTATCAGTATGATAGTATGCCTCGTGGTAGCTCTACAATCGATGTTCAGAGGTCAGGTGGTATCCCAGGTACTCCCTCTCAACACATCCATTGGCTCCCAAGTAGTTCACGTAAGTTGAGGCGACAAGTACCTTGACAAATACCAACGTTGAGAGTGAATTGCGCTAACGCGCGTCAGGATTGATGCGGTGAGCATTAGTTCGGATGGCGCAGATTGTGAGCGATCGCGTCGTGGCCGTTAGGTGGGCCGGTTCCATCGACATCGGTCATGTCCAACCCAGGGGGGAACGTGGTTGATAATGCCGTTTGACGGCATCCGGTTTGGACTCGTTCAATAATCTCTTGAACTCGTCCAAGTCCAGTGAAACAACAATAATGAGAGTCAAGATTGCACAAAGTTATTTCGAAAAGCCGGCAGTCGCAGGCTTGAAGGCTCGTGCCGTGAAGGGGGGCGGAGTCAACATTGCTGCAGAAATTCTGTCGTTTGTTGTCCGCACGGCTGGACTCATCGTTCTAGCTCGACTGCTGGAGCCACGAGATTTCGGTATTGTAACCATGGTTGCCGTTTTCTCTCTCCTTCTGATGAATTTCGGGCGCAGCGGGTTTACTGAGTTCATCATCCAGAAGGATACCATAACCCATGCTGAGATGAGCAGCATTTTCTGGGTCCATGCGCTCATCAGCCTTGCACTGATGAGCGCTTTGATCGCGGCCGGGCCCCTACTCGCGGCATTTTACCACGAGCCAGCTCTTAGGTCGGTTAGCGCGGTTATGGCTTCGGGCATCATCGTCCAAATGCTATCGACTCCACATCTGGCACTGTTGAAGCGGCGGATGGACTTCGGTAAGATCGCTTCTAACCGAGTCGTCGCGGAGATCGTCAGTTCGGTGGCTGCCGTGCTGTTGGCCTTGAAAGGGCTTGGCTACTGGGCAGTTGTCGGACGACAGTTGTCAGCCGTAGCGGTAATCAGTATCGGAGCATGGTTCATATGTCCGTGGAGACCGGATATCAACGGAAAATTCCGTACCGTGCCTGGCAGTGTGAAGTATGCTTTGCGCGTATATGGCAATTTCGTCTTGTGGTACGTTTCCCGAAATCTAGACAAATTTCTGCTTGGACGTTTCTACGGCTCTGATGTTCTTGGCAACTACGAAAGGGCGTACTACATATCTTCTTTGCCCATCGATAAGCTGCTGACGCCTCTCCATGCGGTTGGCCTGTCGACGCTAAGCCGCCTTCGTGACGATCCAGACCGATTTGTGAACTACTACCGAAAGGCATTGAGCACGCTGGCATTTTTCGGAGTGCTCATCAGCGTTATTCTGGTACTGGCCGGCAAGGACTTGGTTGTCCTGGTCCTTGGCCCTGGATGGGAAACGGCGGGTGCGGTTGTAACTGTTCTGGGGGCCAGCACAGGTGCAGTCATGCTCCACCATACGCAGAGTTGGATTCATCTCTCCTTAGGCAAACCACATAGGCTCATGCGGTGGAGTATAATTTCTCTTTCGGTGATCGCTGGCGCAGTGGCTGCGTCCGCACCTTTCGGCCCGGTCTATGTTGCCGGGGCCTATAGTATCGCGTACTATATTCTGATGTTTCCGGCGGTGTGGTACGCCGGCAGACCGATCGCGCTGCGGGCCTCTGTCATTGCAGATTCCGTATGGCGATATTTCGCCGCAGGCGGAGCCGTTTGCGCGGTTGGCCTGACGGTGCCCGAGTTCTCTCGGGCTGCCTCGGTTCTGGGGGATTTGCAGCCCTACTTGAGAGTACTGTTGTTTGTCCCGTCGAGCATTGTGGTATACGCAGGCTTGGTGGTGGCGTTGCATCGTAGTGTGGATCCACTGAGGAACTTGTGCTCTCTTGCGAGACTTCTGGTCGCGCGCGAAAGGCCAGCTTCCTCCAACGCGGATCAAGGACAGTAGCGAGTGCCTCCGCAAGGGAGTTCGCAACCAAGCGGATGTCGCGGCAATGCATACCATGGCTATCTGTATGCATTCCAGCGCAATTGAAGCCAGTGCTGCTGGGCAGATGTCCCCAAGCCGTCGACAGGCAGGATAGACGGGGGGTTCGCACTTACCTCTGTTATGCTGGATGAGGACGCGGTGGACCCGCCGAAACCTGCCGTCACTGGCGAGCAATGGCAGAGCTATCATGGGAGACTCGTTGTCTCAGCCGCGACGGCGGGCACAATCCTTCAGAGAAATCGCGGGACCCATTGAACCTATTCTGGAGACATGACACGAGAGAGACCGGGACTCGACGCACGGGTTGGTTGCCGAGTGGGCCAGTAATCAGGATCGGTAGCGCAAGAGCGGGCATCGTCCGGCACCCAAAGGAGCATGAGAGAAGATGAAAAATGCCTCTGGGGAGAGGATGTGCACTCGTTGTGTGCTAAATCAGAGCACTCCTGGGATTTCTTTTGGTGAAGATGGTGTGTGCAACTACTGTGCGACCTACGACACGAGATTGAACGTTCGCGGCGAAGAAAAACTGATTCAACTGCTGAGTGAATACAAGACCAAGAACAGGGAGAAAGAATACGATTGCATGGCCGGTCTCAGTGGCGGAAGGGACAGCACATACACTCTATACAAGTTTGTTATGGACTACGCGATGCGAGTCTTGTGTATCCATTATGACAGCCCAATTACTTACGAACAAGCGAGCAGGAACATGCGTAATGCCGCCGAGTTACTGGAAGTGGATGTCGTGAGATGGGGTTCCCGAGAAGGAGAGCATATAGCGGCAACAATGAAAGCCCTCAAGATCTGGGGACGGCATCCTTCTTCTACCATGATTCCGATTGTTTGTGCGCACTGCAAGAACTGGTGGCCCACAATATTCAAGTACGCCCATTAGTACGGTGTTTCTCTGATCGTTGTCGGAAGAAATCCCCTGGAAACGGCGTCCTTCAAGAAAGAAGGATTCGGGGGCGCCAGAACGTACCACAAAATCAGTAACGTTCCGAAGATCATAGGTACATCATCGAAGGAATTGGCGAGGAACCCTGGGTACGTCACTTTGCCGTGGAGACTGGGCTTCTCGATGTACTTGGGTGCAAGGCATAACTCCCCCTATCTCCGTTGGAGATACAGAACAATGTGGGTAATCCGTTTGTTTGACTATATCTCGTGGAGCGAACAGCAGGTGGAACGTACCATACGGGAGAAACTTGGGTGGGAAAAATCCGACGAAGTTGAATCCTCCTGGAGATGCGACTGTCGACTAGACTATGTGAGAAGGAAGATGTACGCTTCCACCGTTGGTGTGACTGAGTTGAGGGATTTGCTGAGCAAAATGATCCGGGAAGGTTTGATTACCAGAACCGCGGCGATTGCGAGGATGGAGAAGGAGGATCATGTCGACTTGAGAGTCGTCCAAGATATCTTAAGGGGTCTCGATCTGCCCCCTGAGCAGCTATGTATTGGGGATGAACGGTGACCGCTGCAGACCGCTGATCTTGTACCAGGGCTGCGGGCCGCATCGCTGCGGCCGCGTTCTGCGGGCGGACACAACGCCATGGATTTGACGGAGCACGAACCGGAAGGAAGATTGCTGCAACAACGGTGTGCCACGAACACCGAAAGGTGATGCTCCATGGGAGATGGGAGTTGATTGGCCTCCCGGAATCGGGTTGCAGGACCGGGTTCCAAACTACATCGAGCTGCCGGGGTAAAGAGCCTCAGGTGGTGAGCATCGATGGAAACGGCGTCCGAAGAGGCGTCAAGTGGGAAATGAGAAGACGAACGGAAGTGAACCGTTGATGACGCGTCGAAAAGCAATTCAACCGACATCAAAACCGAGCAGCGTTGTTGGCTCGGGACAAGCTCAGACGGCACCTGTTTACGGGCTGGGTGGTGTCCGGCGTAGAGGCGGCGTGATCTCATTTCAGGCTCACATGGGGAACGTGGGAACCTGTCGCTTCGATGTGAAGGGAGAAATCCGAAGGGGAGGTCCCCCGAAGGAGAAGAGTACCAATGCGAGGCACAGGGACGGAGCAGCTCGTAGTAGCGGTGAAGCGATTGAAAGATCGTCGAGCGAAGGGGCTGCGTCATCTGGTCGAAGGTGTGTGTCAACCCGCAAGGGGAGGAGCGCATGAGTTCGACAAAGGCCTTTGATATA
The DNA here is from genome assembly GCA_964436395.1 of uncultured Gemmatimonadaceae bacterium. Taxonomy (GTDB): domain Bacteria; phylum Gemmatimonadota; class Gemmatimonadetes; order Gemmatimonadales; family GWC2-71-9; genus JBDGYW01. Next base: position 4,234 of record CAYTDU010000251.1, read on the forward strand.
CCAAAGACGCTGGTCTGGAACGCCTATCTGGATGTAAAACGCAGTGCAGGTGGGCCAGGAGTCGATGGTCAAAGCATGGAGGAGTTGGAAAGTGACCTGAAGAACAACCTGTACAAGATCTGGAATCGGATGTCGTCGGGCAGCTATTTTCCACCACCGGTGCTGCTGGTTGAAATACCGAAAGCCGATGGGGGAGTCCGGCCACTCGGCATCCCGACCATTGCGGACCGGATAGCCCAAGCGGTAGTCAAACGGTACCTGGAGCCTTTGGTAGAACCTGAGTTCCACGAAGACTCCTATGGGTATCGTCCGGGACGATCGGCGCTGGATGCGGTAGCGCAGGCGCGTCGACGTTGCTGGCGTGACGATTGGGTGCTCGATTTGGATATCAGCAAGTTCTTTGACACGCTCGACCATGGATTACTCATGCGAGCGGTTGAGAGATTTACGACGTGCAAGTGGGTGCTGCTGTACATACGACGATGGATACGGGCCGAAGTGCAGTTGTCTGAAGGAACGTTGCAGGCACGGACCATGGGAACGCCACAGGGCGGAGTAATCAGCCCGCTTCTTGCCAACATCTTTCTGCATTTGGGGTTTGACCAATGGATGAAGGAAAACTACCCGAATATCCACTTTGAACGGTACGCCGACGACATTGTCGTGCATTGCCGATCACTGAAGCAGTTGGAATGGATCAGGGACAAGGTTGAAAAGCGCATGACGCGATGCAGGCTTACCCTGAATACGGCGAAAACACGGGTTGTGTATTGCAAAGACACGCGGCGAAAAGAAAATTGGCCCTGTGAAAGTTTTGACTTTCTTGGGTATACCTTTCGGCCACGGTCGGCGCGAAGCCGCCAAGGAGAGTTCTTTGTGACCTTTAGCCCTGCAATAAGCCGGAAGGCAGCTCGAACATTACGACAGAAAGTCCGTCGGGAGTGGCGGCTACAAACCCGCACGTATCTGAGTCTTGATGAATTGGCACGTCGCCTGAATCCGGTCATTTCCGGTTGGATTAACTACTATGGACGATTTTGTATGTCAGAGCTTCACTCTGTGCTGGATCATATCAATGAGGCGTTAGCAGGTTGGGCAATGAGGAAGTTCAAACGGTTGCGGCGGCGCAAGACGCGAGCCCATGCATGGCTGAAAGGTCTCGCGAGTCGAAACCCGGAGCTCTTCGTTCACTGGCGCTATCAAGGCTGGATGACAAGAGCCGTATGAGTCGAGAGGCTCACGTACGGTTCTGTGAGAGCGTGGCAGTGAAATTCCGTCGCGCTACTCGACCGTCGTCCGGGCCGTTCTTCAAGAACGCCGGCCCCAGAGTTCGACAGGTATCCGGCGTTTAGGAGTCGCCCGGAGGCGGTTATACTGATAGCCGAGTACATCGAGTTGTTTGCAGCCCGGTGTAACCACAGTCGGCCTTGCTATATCGGTGGTCCCCGGTGGGACGACGGCCAGAGACTTTTAGACGTGGGAAGCGGCAGGGACGAAGTTTGGGAGCACCGATAAGACTGCGCGTGCGTGTACTTCCAGTGTCGGGCGGCATTCAGGCAGCAGAGCCAAATGGGAAGGTATGCGAAGTCGAGTGACAGAGAGTAAACAGGTAGTGAGTCGGCGATGCTCCAGCGTTTGTCCTGGCCCCCACTTCTCCTGGTTTATTATTCCCAGCAATGGGTTGAGTTGGTTTCCGCGAAATTGTGGAGGTTCTCGAGTATGGAGTGCAAGGCAAATTGAAGTTTAAGCAGTTCCTAAGAACAGAACTGGTCTACGCGCAAAGAAGTTTCTGGAACGCAGTAGTGAATGTTTTTCCGGACGGTTTGCTGGCAAATCGTTACTTGCGGCCACTGGCGATGCATGTTAGTGGTGTCTCGTCGGGCAAGGATTGTCGCGTGTGGAAAACGGTGCATATCACCAGACCCTCAAATCTGAGTCTAGGCCAAGGCGTGTTGATCAATCGGCACGTATACATCGATTCATATGATAAGGTAGAAATCGGAAACAATGTAAGCATTGGCTACAGAGCGGTGCTAATCACTTCAACGCATGAGACGGAATCACCTTCTCGGCGAGCCGGCGAGATTCAAGGGAAGCCAATTGTCGTCGAGGACGGCTGTTGGATCGGCGCCGGAGCGATTATTGGGCCAGGAGTAAGACTGTCCAGGGGTTGTGTCGTATCAGCAGGTTCTGTCGTGATGCGTTCTATGCCACCGAACGTCCTGGTCGTCGGAAATCCCGCAAGAGTGATTCAGGAACTGAAAGCTGAACAAGGAACCGGGGCAAGCATACCCTAGAGAACCTGACAAATGTCTCACGTTTGTGTATGCATACCGACTTACAAGAGGCCCGCATTGCTCGCTCGATGCATTGACTCACTTCTAAATCAGCGAACCGATGGGTTCTCCTACTCGATCCTTGTAGTGGACAACGACGCCAACTTGTCTGGCTGGGAGACTGTAAGAAATCAACAACGCCAATCGGCGGTAGAGTTGGGCTACAAGGTTGAATCCGTTCAGAGTATTTCGTTGGCGAGGAACAGAGCTGTGAACGGCAGCGAGGGCGATCTTGTTGCCTTCATTGACGACGATGAAGTCGCAGATTCCAGATGGCTTGCTGAACTTTTCCGAGCGTATAGCGAGTTCGGGGTTGATGGTGTGCTTGGACCGGTGATTCCGTCCTACGAGGGGACACCCCCCGGATGGCTGACAAGAAGCGGGCTGTGTGAGCGCACCTCTTTTCCGACCGGGACTGTCCTTGGGAATCCGAAGTACATGCGAACGGGAAACGTCCTTCTGTCCAGGAGCGTGTTCGCCGGCAAGGAAAGACTGTTTGATCCTCGTTTTGGACTTACTGGGGGTGAGGATGTCGATTTTTTTGATCGCGTGCTTCGCAAAGGATCGGTGTTCGTGTGGTGTCAGGAGGCATGCGTCTACGAGTGCGTGCCGGTAGTAAGGCAACAGCGCAGCTACCACATACGGCGTGCCCTTATACGGGGCGTAAACACAGCGCGCCGTGAACCGTGGCTGAGTGTGAGTACGCTGAAGTCGATTGGTGCGCTCATGGTCTATACAGTGATGCTTCCCGTCTTTCTGGTAGCAAGTCATTTTCTCTTTATGAAATTCCTGGTCAAGTACTGCGACCACTTGTCAAAACTTCTAGCCCATGTGGGCATTCAGCTCGTTCGGGAACGATAATGCTCTTCAATTCAATT
>CAYTDU010000252.1:0-7439 GCA_964436395.1 uncultured Gemmatimonadaceae bacterium
CACGGTGACGGCTTGTAGGGTCTCGGTGGGACGGTTTACAACCTCACCGGTCACCTTCTGGGGAAATCCGAGTGTCAGTTGCCACGCGCGGATGAGCGCCGCCTCGATGACCGGAACCTCCTTGGTGAGCGTCCCGGAGACGCCGCGATCGTCAGTGGCAGTGAGCGTAACCCAGTACGTTCCCTCCTCAGGAAAGGTATGGGCTACGTCCCAGGCATAGCCATCCACCACAGGCTCGTCGCCAAATTCCCACGAAAGCGAGGTGATGTAGTGGCCGGGCACCGTTGTTGCATGAGAGATGAATCGATAGGCGAGAAGGCCGCTTTCCCCATCGAGGCACCACGTAAACTCGGCCGTCGGCCGCACCACCGGCCCGAAGCATCCGCCAAGCAAGAGCAAACCCACGAACAAAACCAACACCAGACCAAGCAACCGATTTCGCATTGACTCTCCTTGTTCAGTGAGTGTAATCTTGCAAACATTTCACGGCAAATCATGAGCCTCCTGGCCGGTACACGATGAAGAAGGAGGCCCCATGAACGTTCTCGTGCTCTATGCCTCGTTGACAGGCAACACGCGGAAACTGGCCGCGGTAATGGCCGGAGAACTGGATGTAACGCCGCGGAGGATCGCGGACGCTCCGGCGGTGCGAGAAGGCGATCCTCTCCTTTTGGGTAGTGGTGTTTATTGGAATCGGCCGGCGCGAGCCGTGAGGCGATACCTGCAAAACCTCCCTTCACTGAAAGGAGCAAGAGTCGCGCTGTTCGGCACCTACGGTGGCGCTCCGCACCAGATCGATGTGATGGCAAAGATCGTGCAAAGGAAAGGAGGGGAGATCCTCGGTCGATTCAGTTGCAGGGGACGCGACTGGTTTGTCCTTGGCCTGAACGCCCGTAGACATCCGAACGCCGCAGAGCTGAGCGCCGCGGCCGCATTTGCCCACAACATGGTTGAGCGAGCCCGAGGAGAATAGAGACTCGTGCCGGCCGCCTAGACACCCTCGTCGCTTGGGGTCTGTTCTGCGAGGAATCCATCCCAGCCAAACCGATCGAGATCGATCTTTCCCTTCTCATTGACACGGACACCTTCCTCTCGAAGCAGATCAAGCTGGCCGGATCCAAGGCTCGAGGTCCCCTTGGCGTTCACCACCCGCTGCCAAGGCACCGGTGGCTCGACCCTGTGGTCGCGGAGAGCGGCCAGCGCCCAACCTACCCGTCGGGCGTCACACGGCGGCCCCACCAGGTAGGCGATCTGGCCGTAGGTCGCCACCTTTCCCCGCGGGATCTGTCGTACCACGTGATAGATCTGTTCATACAGACTCGCCATAGTCGGGGCCTTCGCCCACCTCCTTGTAGAGATGAATAGATGCGGATAGAGTAGCACCGGAGGTGGATATGCACAACATCGAGGAGTTTCGCTCAGAGTTCCCTGCACTGAGACAGTCTCTGTTCTTCGCTTCAGCGGGGGTGGGACCCCTACCACAAGCGACACTTGCGGCCATGCAACAGGCTGCGAGCCGGCTGCGGGTGGACTTCTCCAAAGAGGCATGGGAGAAGGATTCCCTCCAACAGGCACGCGCACTCGCCGCCACCCTGATTGGCGCCTCCGAGGAGGAGATCGTCCTTACGGACAGCACCAGCACTGGGATCAACCTTCTTGCCGGAGGACTTTCTTGGAAACGCGGTGAGAACATCGTGTTAAACGACCTAGAATACCCGTCGAACATCTTCCCGTGGCTCTATCAGGCCGATCGACACGGCCTCGAGGTGCGGATGATCCACTGTCAGGACGGAGTCGTGCCGCTCGACGCCCTTCTCCACGCGATCGACCGGCACACCCGTGTTCTTGCCGTCAGTCACGTTGAATTTGGTAGCGGCTATCGAAATGACGTGGCCGCCCTGGCCAAGGCAGTACACCGGGTAGGCGGCCTGATCTGCGTAGATGCAATCCAGTCTCTCGGGGTCTTCCAGGTAGACGCGGCCCTACTCGGCATCGATGTGTTGGCAACCGGCAGCTACAAGTGGCTCTGCGGACCCCTCGGTACCGGATTCACGTATCTTCGAGGAGATTTGCTGGAATTACTTCACGCACCAACGCAGGCCTACGCCAACCTTCCGGCCGACGAGGAACAGATCGTATGGAACGCGCTTATCAGCGGTGCAGATTACCCGATGAAGCACGCGCCCCTTGCCGACAATTGGAAAAGATTCGAGGCCCAAGGCCTGTCTCGGGTCCTCTTCCAAGGCTTGGCCACCTCCCTACGGGTCCTCCTGGATTTTGGCATCGATCGCATCGAATCACGCATCGCCGAGCTTGTTGATTACTCCATCGAAAGACTCACAGCAGCGGGAATCAAGATCTTGTCTCCGATCGCTCCCAAGGAACGATCGGGAATCCTCATCGTGCGGGTACCGTTTGATCTCTCCCGGCCCGACCAGGTGGAGGCGCTGGAAAAGAGGTTGGAACAAGCGCGAATCAAGGCGCACCCGCGCAGTGGAGGCTTGCGGCTATCGATCCACTTTTTCAACACTACTGACGAGATCGACCAAGTGGTCGAGTTCTTGAAAACGCTCTAGAAAAGTGATGACAGGCCGCCAGCAATCGGCTCACAGCAAAGGAGGTAGACCCGTGACCGAACAAACCACCAGGCAATGTGCGATCGTCGGTGCGACACTGATCGACGGAACGGGCAACGATCCCCTCCTACAAGCCGTCGTCCTGGTGAAGGGGAAGCGGATTGAGGCCGTCGGGACCCGCAACACGGTCCCGTTGCCACTTGACGCGAAGATCATCGACGCCGAGGGCAAAACCCTGCTTCCCGGCCTGGTCGATTCACACGTCCACATCATTCATCCTGGCTTTGTTCCGACAAGACCCAAGGGCTCACAGAGCGCCTACGCAACCGTCATCGCCATCAACAACCTACGCTGCGCACTCCAAGCGGGGATTACGACCGTTCGAGATCTCTGCGGAGACCGAACCAACCTTGCGTTGCGTACCGCCGTGGAGCGCGGCATGCTGATCGCCCCGCGGCTGTTTACCGCCGGCAAGGGAATCTGCATGACCGGTGGGCACGGCTCAGGCCTCGCCGACAGCGTCCACGAGGTCGACACCCCCGATACCGTGCGGTCGGCGGTTCGCCAGGAGCAGAAGGCAGGAGCCGATTTGATCAAACTCCTCACCTCTCACCGCACCGATTACCCCGAATTCTCCTATGCAGAGATTGACGCCGGGGTCGACGAGGCTCATCGATTCGGGCTCAAGGTCGCCATTCACGCCGCCAATTACATCGGCGTCCGAATGGCCGCACAAGCCGGCGTCGACTCCATCGAGCACGGAAGCTTCGTCGACGAAGCCGCGGCTGACCTGATGGCGGAGAAGAATATTGTTCTTGTTCCCACCCTGTGGGTCAAACACGATCTGGCGAAGCAGCTGGAGGACTGGAAAACCAACCCCGAGAAGTTCACCTGGGGAGACGAGAAGGACCTTCACGTCAGCGCCGAGTGGTTCAAGCGATGCGTGGATCGGCTTCCAACAACGATCGAGCTGGTGCGATCAAAGGGCATCCGCATCGCCGCCGGCACGGACTTTGTCATGGCCGATCACCCGTGGGCGCTGCTCCCGGAGGAGATGGAATACCTCACCAAGCTGGGTCTGTCCAACGCGGAAGCAATCGAGTCGGCTACCCGCATCGGAGCGGAGGTGTTGGGAAGGGACAGCGACTTTGGCACGGTGGAGGCAGGCAAACTGGCGGATCTCATTCTCGTCGATCGCAATCCGCTCAAGGACATCACCGCAATGACCGACGTCTCGTGGGTGATGAAAGAAGGAGCGATCATTCCGCGGTCCGCGGAGTGGGCCCGCCGTTCGATCAAGGATCCGGTCTTGCTTCAAGAGCAGGCTACCGCGTGAGCCACGATCGACGATCGGGGAGTGTCCCCCCACTCGCCTGGCACGTGGGACAGTAGTAGGTCCGGGTTTGCGAGTAACGGATTTCGGCGATTCTGGTCCCACAGATTGGGCAGGGCTCGCCGGTGTGCTTGTAGACCCGCAAGAAATCGCGAATCTCGTCGGTGAACAGGCGATCGCCGGCGCGATCGCGGATCGCTTCGGTGGCGTGCTGCAAGACCCGTTGTATCGCTCCATGGAGTCGCTTCACTTCCTCCTCGGACAGGGTACTCACGTAGCGAATCGGTGAGATCCTGGCCTCGAATAGAATCTCGTCCGCGTAGGCCGTTCCGATACCACCGACCATCCTCTGGTCGGTGAGGAGCTTCTTCGCCTGGCGGCGGCGTCCTTCGGCCATCCTCGTGAGCGCCTCCACGGTGAACTCGGAGGACAGAGGCTCAAGCCCTGCCTGTGCAATGCCCTTCACCTGGAGTGGATCCCCAACGACATGAATCGCGGCCAGCTTCTTCGGCCCGTTTTCGATCAACCGCAGGTCCTCTCCGTCGGTGAAGGTAATGAGGAAACCGGTCGCCTTGGTCGGTCGGGTGTCGCTGCGACAAAGGACGAACCGACCGGCCACCATCAGATGCACGACGAGGTGTAGATCCGGACGAAGGGTGAAGACAAGCTGTTTCCCACGGCGCACAATCTCCGTGAACGCCTCGCCGACCACCGCGTCAAGCGACGGTTCCACTGTCTTGAGGATCCCCGGCCGTAGCGCTCTGGCCGAAGCGATCACGCGGCCGGCGCCGCGCCGCTCAAGGACCTCACTGAGGATCTCCAAATCGGGCAACTCGGGCATGCTCACTCCTGTCCAGCCATTATATCCGGTCTTTGATCCGGCAGTGCCCAATTGGGACGATGAAACACCCTGCTCACCCCAAGGGTAGATCGGTCGAGGTGATCGCGATGAGAATCCAGAAAGGAATAGGAGCGCTGTTGCTGTTGGTCGGTCTGCTCGGTACGTCAGTCCTTGTGTGCGCGCAGGGCTTTCCAAGTCCGCTGGGAATCCTTCCCACCCCCGGCAAAAGCGATCAGCCCCTGGTCGTGGGCGTGTGGACGGAGGAATCGAGCTACGAAGTCGGTGAAGCCCTGCTCGTACACTTCAGCGTGAACCAACCGGCCTTCGTGTACCTGTTCGACCTACAGCCCAATGGAGTCGTCCGGCTTTTGTTTCCCAACGCGTACTCGCAGAACAGCAACGTCATAGGTGGAACGCACACCCTTCCAGACGGCCCGTACGATCTGCGCGTGCTTCCCCCCACCGGAGTCGAGGAGTTGCTGATCTTCGCCAGTCTCACCCCTCTTCCCGTCTTCCCCGGTGAGCCCAGTGACCCGTACCCCGTGTTCGCGTCCAACCCCAGCGATGCGATGTACCAGCTGAGCATTTTGCTTTCAGGAATCACTCCCGTCCCAGTGTGGAAGACCGGTTGGACCGCGTTCGCCATCACCGGAGAGTCGTACGAATCCACGCTGCCATCGAGCCCCATCGACCTTCGGCCATTTCCACCCACCTATCCCCCCTTCACCGGCTACGCAGGAGATGCCTGGTACTGGCAAAACAGCCAATGGCTCTCCGGCATCCCGGCAGACGGCTGGTATTGGTACTACGGTCTGGATTCGAGGTGGCATTTGTGCATGCAGATTGCTCTTGAGGAGGCTTGGTGAGAGCTCTTTTCGCCTAGTATTGAATCCTGACTGGATTCGCTTGCAATCCCAACGTTGCACCTAGCGATTCCTCAGCTAGATGCTCTTCCTTGAGTTAACTCCAAACCTTCTCTGTATATAAAGGGGAACTTGTACGCGACAGCTTTCCCCTTTCTCCTTTCAACACCCATCAGCCCAATCGACACGAGGTCCAAAGTAATCTCTCGATGCCCTGAGCCAAGTAGGCGACGCAATGCTCTCTCTGTGTACTCAGTTTTCCCTCCGCGAAAACGTTCTATATACGGCCACAGTTGTGGAAATTCCGCGTGGAGGTAGGTTTCAGTCTTCCTCCTTGATAGCTGAATCAGACCGTATCGGATAGCGGGCGCGTTTACCAAATATTGGGATTGTCCTGAAGGGTTGGCTGTAAATAGGTCCTGCTGATGCTGTTTAGCCCTCGTAAGTAGCTCTAGAACGTCACGTGGAGTCACTACACCCCTCCCGTCCTGAGTATGGGTGTAAATCCACCGGAGTGTACGGCTCTGTTTCTCACCTCGGTGAACCGTAGGCGGAAAGATGCTGTAAAAGGCTTCCTGTCTGTATTGGTGGCTTGCACCAAGTCTTTCGGTGTCTACTTCGAAGTACCTAATCATGTCACTATTTCTGGCTGAAAAGCACCTGTTTACTATCATTGCAAGGATCTGCTCTTCTGACCATCGAAGGGTGTCCGCCTGACGAGCAGTTACGTGTGTTAGCGCAGTGAATCCCTTCCCATTGGCGATAACCTGTTCCAATATGTCGTCTCGCAGGAAAACCTTGATGCGAATCTCCGGTGACTCGAAGACCCTAAGTGTCCTGAGGAGCCCTCGGAGAGCTCGAGTCTCTAACTCTGACCTCCGCGGAAATATCTCATCAAGACGGTCAACCATCAACCACAAACTCAGATCTACTTTTTCAAGTATTCCCTCAAGCTTTTTCCTAACGTCTGCAGCGTACACTGGTAACTCGTTTTTCCCTCTACGTATGGTCTCAGCAGACTCACCCACTTTTCCAAATAGATCGACCTCAAACTGGCCAATGTCTCCTGGAGGACGGTAGCTAAGTTTGGGCTTCCACACCCTTGTGACCTCAATAGCCCAATCGAGGACCTCTTTGAGATTCCTCTGTTTCCGGAATTCAGGTATACTTGCAGCCTGGCACGCGTTGCGAAACGCCTTAATCTCTTGTTCGCCGCCACGAAGGTATGTATCATATCTTTCACTTTTTACAAAATGTTCGTGAGCAAGGGAAACGAAGTATATACACCAGAAATTAACGAAATCCTGTTCATCCATTTTCTTGAAACGCTTCTCAAATGCGTGAAAAACCTCATCTCCAGTGCGCTGAACGCCATGCGCAATGACAACCTTTCGGGCCTGGAGTAGGTAATCTGGCAAGAAGTCCACAAAGATTCTATAGAGAGCGCTTTTCCCTGATCCCTTTGTGCCAGGGACAAGATCTACTCTATCATTGAGAATATCTGTGAACGCAGACGTTTCCACTCGCGCGCCTTCGAGCAGGTTATCATGCTCCGCGACCGAAGAACCAAGATCGAGTGTTCCGAGAAGCTCTGACAGATCCCGGTTGTCGTACAGCATAAGCACCTCCCTTCCCGCCCTAAAGATATAGGGACCCGGCCTTAGAAGCAAATACACTAAGCGTTTCATGACGTCACTTGATTAGGACCTCTCGGTTGAGAGGTAATCTGCGTAGTCAGCGGCGCTGGATCTTGACAACAGCGCTATCATGTGATAAAGTAGATTGTGAACCCGGGAGAGGAGAGGCAGACGTGGTTGCAGGTCGCG
>CAYTDU010000253.1:0-7425 GCA_964436395.1 uncultured Gemmatimonadaceae bacterium
CGGCGCCCCCGCGCCTCCTCATCCAGTATGTCGCGAACGCACTGCGTAAGCTCCGCGAGATTCCAAGGCTTGTGAAGAAACGGAAGCGATCGATCGACGAATGAAGCACCCTCTGCCACTTCCTCAGCCGAGTATCCACTCGTAAACAAGAACTTCGCTTCCACACCTCTCTGTCTCAAACCATCGTACAGCTGACGACCGCCCAGTTTTGGCATGATCAGATCCGTAATGATCAGATGAATGCCGGATCCCTGCGCCTCGAAGATCTCGACCGCTTCCTCACCATCACCCGCGGTCAAAACGGTGTACCCTTGACGTTCCAGCGCGCGTTTGGTGGCCCGCCTGATGGCCGCCTCGTCCTCCACCACGAGTATGGTTTCGGTCCCCACAGGCATCGCGGCCTGTTCTGTTCGGTGGTGCACCTCTGCCGCAGCTTCGCTACCAGTCAACGGAAAGTAGAGCTTGACCTCGGTTCCCTCTCCCGGCTCACTGTACACGTGCACGAAACCGTTGTGTTGCTTCATGAGTCCGTATATCATCGCCATACCAAGTCCGGTGCCCTGCTCCGGGTCCTTGGTGGTATAGAAGGGCTCGAAAACTCGCTTCTTGGTTTCCTCATCCATCCCGGCCCCTGTGTCCCTAACGACAATGGCGCCATACTCCCCCGGTACAACCCACGGGTGCAGAGCGTGGTACCCGTCATCGAGCACGGCCCTTCGACATTCGATGCTCAGTATCCCGCCGTCCGGCATTGCATCGCGGGCGTTGGTGACTAGGTTGAGCAGGATCTGCTCCAACGCCCCGGGATCGGCGTTGGTGACGCCAATAGTTTCCCCCGTCTGACACCGTACCTCGATGCTCTCCGGTAACAGCCGCGGCAGCAGCTGAGTGATACCGGTAATAGCCCGGGCAAGATCCAAAGGTCGGAGCGTGAGATTGTCCCGACGGCTGAATCCCAGCAGCTTCTTGATCATCTCGCTGCCGCGCCGTGCCGACATCTCTATCTCTTCGAGATCCGCCTTCGCCGACTCTGCATCATCCGGCAACGATCCGCGCACCAGCTCAGCATTCGACAGAATGATTGTGAGAATGTTGTTGAAGTCGTGGGCGATCCCTCCAGTCAATTGCCCGATCGCCTCCATCTTCTGGGCCTGACGCAACTGCGCCTCTAGCTGTCGTCGCTCAGTCACGTCCTCGGCCAGCATGTCGAATCCCTTGAGCTTCCCTGTATCGTCATGCAGTGGGCGCCCGCTCAGGCGCACCGCGACCAAGCGCCCATCCTTTCGCTTCCAGGAAACCTCGACACCCTGTATCCGCTCGGCATCCTTGTACTGCTGCATCAAACGCGCACGCTCCTCCGAAACCTCATAAAGGGCGGTAGGTCGCACCGAAAGCAGCTCTGTCTGTGACTCGTAGCCCAGCATCTCCACCAGTGCAGGGTTTACGGATAGGAATCGATCGTCCAGGGTGGAGCGGTAGATGCCGTAGGTCGAATGCTCGACGAGCTCGCGATAGTCGGACTCGGACTGCCGGAGGGCTTCCTCGGCCCGCCTGCTCTCCGTAACGTCTCGGTAGAATGCGCATACCGCGACCTGTTCCTCCTCGATCTTAACTGGCGCGCCCAGGATAGACACGTCAACCAGGTGGCCTTGTTTCGCCCGCCGCACCGACTCTTTCGCAACGACCTGCCCGCGCGCCGCCTCCGCGGTCAGCGCCGCCGCTTCTCCCCGAAAGTCCTCCGGAGCCAAGAGGTCATCGAGGTTGGACCCAACGGCATCGTCTGCCGTGTAGCCGAACAGGCTCGAGAACCGCTGGTTCACCTGCAATACCGTACTCCTGTTGTCCACCAAGGCTATGGCTTCCGGCGCACCATGAAATAGCGCCTCGACTCGAGCATTCTCCAATCGCAGCGCGTCGCTCGCTCCGCACGAGCGAAGCAGTTGCCCTACCATCCAGTCCACTTTCTCACTCTCGGTTGTTCTTCCGAGCACGAATTCTGGACCTTCGTAGTAGAAGTTCGGGCACACCCTCTGTCCGACTACCGCCGTCGGGTGCGTGTACAGAACCTGTCGGATGATCTCGGGTGCGAACCGCCGGCGGTCGTACTGGCACAGAGCCAGCGCCTGCGACCCAGGGAAAAAGTTGTTGAGTAGTGCCTCGTACTCGATCAGGCGATCGCTGTCAGTCTCGGGACCGAGCGCCCACGTCATGTCTCCGGTCACTCGGAGCCCGGTGAACCCGTCGGCGAGGGCCTCATCCAACGCACTGCCGAGCAGGGCGATCATCAACTGGGGGTCAAACACGCCGGAGCGCAGGTACGTGTCACGCTGCGTCATCAACCGCAGGGCTCCGCGCTTGGCTTCTTTCGTTACGTCCAATCCAGCAGCCGCCAGCGCTTTGAGCACCGCTTCGGCTGTGGCCTCGTCGACTACGTACATACACCGCTCCCTCGCGGCTACACCATGTCGCACGAAAGGGATTGCGGATGCGAGCTGTTCTTCTCTCGTCTCGTAGATAAGGCAGAGGTGATCGCCTTGGTTGAGCGTTGAGATCTCTTGCTCCAGTTGTCTGATCACTAAATACCTCCCTCAGCGACTGCCTACTCGACCCAGCGCCACGGTGCAATGCGCAGATGTGGCAGTCACGTCGGCGTGATTAATCACAACGATGATCGGACTGGAAGCTACGGCTTGGTTCGTTCGGCGACAGTGCGGTGATGGGGCACGAGGGTGCGAAATTGGGACATCTGCCGAAAATCTGGCGGTTGTCCCTCCTGTCTTCGACGATCAACGCTGCAGAAAGTGACTAACCTGTCATGGCCCTTTACGCCATTCGCGTCCGCAAATCAGCAGCGCGGCCAATGCGATGAAGACCACGGCTAGTTGCGGGCCCCACACGTCAGGGCCGAACAGCATGAGTAGGATTCCGACCACGCCTAGCGGGATCCCACAACAGAGCATCCAACTGTACCTGCGTTTCGAGTGTTCCACGGTGCCTCTTACTTGGGAGGCGGCAAATATGCAGCTGTGATGCATAGTTGGTAAGGGTGGAGCTCGGCGCCGCGTATTGCCGCGTGGGATTGTAGGGGTGACATCAAAACGGGCAGGCACTGCTTATTGCAGGTGGCGGCGACGATCCTGGGCTGGAATTCGATACTCACCTGAGTCCGGTCGGCAAAGACCGCACGTGGGTTGCTGTGTCCGGAGGTGACTTTGTTGGGCTCGCATCTCTGATTATGGATCGCACTTTCAGCGCGAAATTTCCCTCAAGTTGACAGTACGCTTAGTGGCGTTCACGCTCCGGGTCGGTGGCAGTCCATGACGGCCAGTTATCGGTCGCCGGGTGTTGCGTGAGCCGTCGGAAGAACGCACCGTCAGTACTCGTGATGTAGATGTCCCAATTCCCGTCGAACTCCGCCTGAAAGGCAAGGAATACCCCTCCGGGCGACCACGTGATGCTCTCTTCGCGGCCGGGTTGCGATGTAATCGCACGTTCCCCACTTCCATCTGACCGCATGACGTGCACGTCGGCCTGACCCTCGGTGACGTACCCGGACGCAAATGCGATAAGAGCCCCGTCGGGGGAGTAACTTGGAAAGATCTCCCACGCTGCGCTTTGGGTGAGGCGTTCGACGTTCGCTCCATCTGCATCCATCACGTAAACCTCAAAGTTCCCGTCGCGATTGCTGCCGAAAAGCAGGCGCCGCCCGTCCGGCGACCACCGCGGCCGGTGATCGACCGCCTGATTCGTGGTCAGACGGCGTTCTCCGCTGCCGTCGGCCTGCATCACATAGATGTCCACGTTGCCGTCGCGTTCAGCGCGGAACGCAATCAACGTCCCGTCCGGGGACCAATCAGGGTGAAACTCGGAGGCAGGTGTATGCGTCAGGCGCCGCTGGTTGCCGCCATCAGCGTGCATTACATAGACCTCTTCGTTGTCGTCGCGGTCGGAGACGAAGGCGATCTCGGCGCCGTCAGGTGACCACGCCGGGCATGTCTCTTTTGCGTCGTTGAACGTCAGGCGTTTGAGGCCGGTCCCGTCCGCGTTGATGACGTAGATCTCGGAGTTGCCGTCGCGATATGAGTTGAAAGCGATGCGGCCGCGCGGCTCAGGATTGGAAGTTCCGCCGCCGCAAGCCGCAACGAGGCAAGCGAGTGTAGCGCCCCAGCAGATTCGGGGCAGCTGCGTTGTGAACTGACATGGAATCGACATATCTGTTCTCATCCTGACTGTTTGCCGTAGCACTGCACAGTGTGCTATCCCTGGGCTGCGCGGGCGCGTAGGCCTCGTATCCCCCTCACTCCTCCCTCAGGGCCGTCACCGGATCGACCCGCGACGCCCGGACACTCGGCACCATACAGGCCAGCAACGCCGTTGCCGTGAGGATCAAAGCGGTTCCCACGTACGTCGTCACGTCGGTTGGGCCGATGTCGTAAAGCAGGCTACGCAACCCCCGTGCGAGCATATACGCTCCGCCCGATCCGAGCACGATTCCAAAAACAGCGAGACCCAGACCCTCCTTCAGAACGTGGCCTACCACTGCGACACTCGCCGAACCCAATGCCTGTCGGATGGCGATCTCGCGGCGCCGCATGTTGACGTGATATGAGATGACGCCATAAATGCCCGTCGCGGCGAGCACGACCGCCACAACGGCCAGCACTGAGAAGAGCGAGCTGAGAGAGCGCCCGGCCGAGGTAGACTCGCGCACCAGCTGTTCCATCGTCGAGATGTCGTGCATCGGCACGCGAGCATCGAGCGCGACGATCTCCCCTCTTATCTGCGGGATCACCGTTTCAGCGTCGCGCTCGTGGCGCACCACCACCCACGGTACGCGCCAGCGACCAGACTGCCGATAGGCGACGTAAACCGTTCGGTGATCCCCCCTGCGTATCCCGAGGTAGGGTGCGTCGCCTACGACTCCGACGATGGTGAGCCACGGTCTCGTCGCGTCCCAGGCTCCGCTCTTCATACGTTTGCCGACGGCGGTTTCGTCGGGGAAATGGAAGCGTGCGAAGGCCTCGTTCACAACAACTGCGCCGGGTTCACCGTCCCGGTCGGTCTCGTGAAAGGTTCTTCCCTGCATGATTGGGATGCCCAGCGTCCCAAAGTAGCTCTGGTTTGCGGCAAGCCACGGAGACACGGGCTGTGCCCCACGCGGTCCAGGCTCCTGCCCCTCTACCGTGTAGTTGTTGGTCATGCCGAGCCGATCGGGTGGAACGGCCGTGGCGTAGCCTACACGGGACACTCCCGGCACACCCATCAGACGTTGCTCCAGAGTGGCGAAGAACGTGTCGAATTCCTCTGGGCTTTCGTAGGGGTCGCTAGGCAGCGACAGCCGAAAGGCAATGATGCCTTCGTGTTCGAAGCCGAGATCTGCGGATTGCATGCGCCTCAGGCTTCGGATCAGAAGGCCCGAAGCGAGCAGCACCGTGAGGGCCAATGCGAATTCGGCAATGACGAGAACTCTCCGAATGGCACCTCGCCGTGAGCCGGCGGCTCCACCACGACCGGTTGTACCCAGATCTTGATTGATCCGCTTCCAGGGGACGGACAGGGCGGGTACTACTCCGACGACGATGCCGGAGAAGAGACCCACCGCGAGTGCAAACATAAGCACACGATTGTCCAATCTTACCGCATCCATTCGCGGAAGAAACGAGGCTGCGGCGACGCCAAGAATTTCGCCGCCTAACCACGCCAGACCGACACCCAACGTAGCACCGAGGACGCCCAACACGGCTGATTCGGTGAGCATATGCCTCACGAGTCGGCTCCGTTTGGCACCGAGTGCAGATCGCAGCGCCAACTCGCTTCGTCTGGCCGATCCCCTTGCCAACAGAAGGTTCGTGACGTTAGCGATGGCGATGAACAGCACGCACCCCACTGCCGCGAACAGTAAGTACAACGTCCGGTCGGCGTTCCCCACCACAAGCTCTTTGAGGGGCAGGATGCCGTAGCTCCACTCATCCGTTCCCGCGGGGTACAAGCCCTTGGTCCGGGTCGCGACTGAGCCCAGGTGTTCGTGAAAGCGTGCGGGTTCGATGCCTTCGGGCAAACGCACTATTACGCGGAGGTAAAACGGTCCCCGCCTCGGCGGTTCGTCCACCCGACGAAGCATGTAGATGTCGCTCTCGGTTATCCTGGGAAGATGGAAACCGGGGGGCAGAACGCCGACTATTGAATACACGTCGCCGTTCACTTCAAGGCTTCGGTCCAACACCTCGGCCGTGCCTGAGAGTCGTGTCTGCCAAAAGCCGTGACTCACGACGACTGCGTACTCGTCGGTGGCGGAGAAGCGCCGGCCGACCAGTGGGGAGATGCCGAGCAAATCGAACATCGTTGGTGTGACCCAGGCGCCACGCACCATCTCGGGACCCTCTTGCCGGGCAACCGTGAAGTCGTCGAGGTTGTACGCAGCAAACGAAGCCGAGTTGTCCTGCATCTCGGACAAACGAAGGAAATCCGCATCTGAGAGGGGTCCGTTGAAGTCTCGCCAGGCGATATACGTTATGAAGAGTTCGTCGGCCTCCGAGTACGCAAGTGGTTGCAGCAGCACGCCGTTCACCACGCTGAAGATGGCGGTGTTGGCGCCGATGCCGATGCCTAAGGAAATGAGCGCGGCCGCCGTGAAGACCGGTGTCTTCCGTAACCCACGAAGCGCGAAGCGAACATCGTTGACCAGATCTTCGATCCAGCGGACACCACTCTCATCCCGCACTTCCTCTTTCGCGTTTTCGATACTCCCGAACCGAAGCAGCGCCTGGCGGCGTGCTTCGTCCGGAGCGATGCCGGCATCGATGTTCTTCTTGACGTCCAACTCTATGTGGTAGCGAATCTCTTCGTCGAGTTCCTGAGCCGCTTTGGTCCGCCCAAGCAGAGACCTGAAGCGATGTGTAATCCGTCGAATCCAGCGCATGGGTGCCTCCACCTCATCGAAACGGGGTCACAGAGAAGCCTCCAACACACGATTCACGGCCACGGACGAGCGTGCCCAACTCTCCGCTTGCGCCGCTAGCTGTTTGCGACCCTTGGATGCGAGACGATAGTAGCGGGCGCGGCGGTTGTTCTCCGTCAGCCTCCACTCCGCGACGATCAATCCTTTCCGAAGCAGCCGTTGCAGAGCGGGATACAGCGATCCCGTGGGCACGCGGAGCACGTCATCAGAGAAGAGTTGAATCCGCTCCGCGATACCCCAGCCGTGCATCGGTTCCAGGTCGAGCGTCTTGAGGATCAGGAGGTCGAGAGTTCCCTTGAGTAAGTCGGCCTTTTCGTAACTCATATCATTCCCTGTAGATTATCTACATAACCTTATGTAGAATGCCTACGGGAGAAAGGCAAGGTAAGTTTCAACAGCGTCGCGGTCGTGAATGCTGAATCGACAGTGTGCAACGAAAAGTGTCGCCAGTGTCCGATGTGTCGTTG
>CAYTDU010000254.1:0-7410 GCA_964436395.1 uncultured Gemmatimonadaceae bacterium
CACCTTTCTCTGCAAGTGCTCGTTGCTGAGCCCACATCCCTATGTCCTTGAACCCTAATTACCATTAAGCATTCGTACAAATCGAATTTATGGTAAATTCATTTCGAAAATCTCGAAATAACGTCCCGAGGCTGGAGGTTTCTCCGTGGATTGGCTCAACTACCACCACCTGCTGTATTTCTGGACCGTTGCTCAGGAAGGGAGCTTGACCAAGGGCAGCGAGAAGCTCCATCTGACTCCTCAGACCGTCAGCACCCAAATTCGCACGCTCGAGGAAGCCCTCGGCGAAAAACTGTTCGACCGCTCCGGAAGACAGCTTTCTCTGACGGAGACAGGACAGCTGGTTTATCGCTATGCTGATGAGATCTTCGCATTGGGTCGAGAGCTGACGGACACACTGCGGGGACGCCCTGCGTACCGATCGCTCAAGCTCTTGGTGGGAGTGGCGGATGTACTACCGAAGCTTGTGGCATACAAACTGATCCAGCCGACTCTAGGCGGCGAAGACAACGCACGCATCCGGTGCGAGGAAAACACGAGCGAACAGCTACTAGCGAAGCTGGCAATCCATGAACTCGACGTCGTTTTGTCAGACTCACCAGTACCGAGCACCAGTGGAGTACGAGCATTCAACCACCTGCTCGGAGAGTGCGGTGTGACGTTCATGGCCGCGGGCAAAATCGCATCGCGGCTGCGCAAAGGCTTCCCGAGGTCCCTCGACAACGCACCATTCTTGCTGCCGCTAGAGGGAACGACGCTACGTCATTCGCTAGAGCGCTGGTTTGACAACCTGAGAATCAGGCCCGACGTGGTCGGAGAGTTTGCAGACAATGCATTGCTCAAGGTATTCGGCGAGGCCGGCACCGGAGTGTTCGCGGTGCCAGCCGTTGTCGCTGATGACGTCCGCAGGCAATACAGTGTACGAAAGCTCGGTGAAGCCCCAGAGATCGTTGAGCGCTGGTACGCCATCTCCATGGAACGCAAGATCCACCATCCGGCAGTAGCGGCAATCTGTCAGGCAGCACGATCGGGTCTATTCGTGTAGTTGCCCTGACTGTCGTGCGCGTATGGCTGGTGACCATCCATGGGCTAGCTGACCATCATCTCCTTTACCTCGACGTCCTGCACTTCGTCGACCGCAGCTCGCACCTTGCCTGTCAGCTCGCGCTCCTCCTTGAGCGCGTCTATGACAGCCTCGGCATGCTTCAACTGGAAGGCCATGACGCCCGTCTTCTCGATGACGTGATCCATCAACGCCTTTTGACCGTTTAGGGTTTCCATGGCCGACTGGATCTCCAGCATGAGTGCTTCGGCGCGAGAGAGCTTTTGCTCCGCGTGTTCGATCTGGCGCCTCCTGTCTTCAAGGCTCACAGCTGCCTCGTCGGCCGCATTCAGGCGCTCGATTGTGGCATCGAGTTCAACCCGCATGACACCGATCTCCTGTTTGGCGCCGTTGATCGATCGGACATCCGCAACCGTTTGCTCGGCCATCTTGAGCAGTTGGCGGATTTCGGCCTGCATCGCCTGCACCGTGGACTCTCGCTCAGTCAACTGATTCAGAGTGTCAGTCACCTTTGCCTCGGTTGCTTCCCACTCCTCCAGCTGGTCCTCGAACCTGTTCATCCGCTTTTCTGCGAACATCAGGCCGGTGTACTTGTCGTCCATATCATCGGCTAAACGCTGCAATTCCCACATGCGGGTTTCGGATGATTTCAGTGTCGCCGACAACTGCTGGTTCCTATCTTCCAGATCTTGGGCCGTAGCCGCAGCCTCCCGCCTCAACTCGGACGATTTCTCGAGGTGCTCGGCCGTTTTTTCCAGAGTCTGCTGCCGCTGGTCGAGTTCTATCCGAAGCTGCTCTACGTTCGCGGACATTTCCGCCAGGTCGCGCGATTGGCTCTCGAGGGCCTCGAGAGACGATCCCAACGCCTCGGACCGCTGCTCCAGATCGGATACCGACGCAGCAGTGGCCGTCACCGATGCCTCGACCGCGGCCGCCTCAGACGCGCGTGCCGAAAGCGACGTCAGCCGGCCGTCGGCTACGTCCATTCGAACCACCAGACCCTTTGAGCGTTCATCGAGCTGTGCTCCAAGCGCCGTGAGATTGGAGAGAGTCTCGCCCAGGTTCTCGACTTGGCTCGACTGGGATTCGACTCCACTCATCAGTTCCGACACTCGCTCGAGATCCTTGCGGATGACCTCTACCGACGACTTCGTCCCACTGAGATCCCGTGCCTTATTTTGCAGCTCGTTCAGCAAAGTCTGGACACCTGCCATCCAGCGCTCCGTCTCGGCCTGGTCTTCTCTGAAGCGCTGCACCTCGGTTGCCGCGAACTGTACCTGGTCCAGAGCCTCCTTCAGTTGCTCGCGATTGCGATGCAGCTCATTGAACTGTCTCAGCATGGACTCGGCTGCGGGTCGGGCATCCTCGACCTGGGCGAGTTGTGAATTCGCTGCCGCGGCGGTTGCGTCGATCCGCTCGAGTTCTGAACCCAATGCTTGAGCTTGCTGCGAGTATTCTCCAAGTCGGTCGATCTCCCCGCGGGTGACCGCCAATTTGCCAGACAGATCTTCGATACCGTTCTTCAACTCCGGTAGCTCCTGGGAAGAATCTTCCAGCTTCTCGTAACGGGTTTCGAGTTCAGTCAGGTCACGCCTCAGGTCGACGATACGCTGGCTCACACTGTCTACTCCCTCGCGTTCCAGTTGCAGCCTTTCCATGGAGTGCTTGAGATCAGCCTGCAGGGAGTCGATCCGTTCGAGCGATGCCTTGTCGGTTTCCTGTATCTCCGTCTGCCTCGTCTGGATCTCACCGGTTTGTTCCACCAGCGACTCTTGAGTTTGCTTGAGTTCTTCGATCCATGTCTGGATTTCTTTTACCTCACCTGCCCGCTGCTGCTGCGCCCGCATTTGAATATCAATGCGGCGCATCAGCTCATGGAGGTTTCCTGCCTGCCGCGACGCGCGCTCAACGACCTCCCTCTGCAACTCAATGGTGCTGATCTTCTGGGAGACCGAGTCGGTCAGGGCCTGCAGCGTCGCGAGTTGGCGTTTTATATCGGCACTGCCCGCAGCTACCTTCGAGAGTTCTGCACAACTGTGCCTGTACTCGCCCATCTTTGCTTCGGTTTCCGCGATGTTACCGAGAAGCTTCTGGAATCGATCGTCGTAGGATTCCAACTTGGATTCGGTTTCGTTCGACAGTTTGCTCAATTGCTCGTGGTTTTCCCGGATTTCGCCCACGTTGCCGTCGAGTGCATCCACCAATTTGGCCAGGTCGGCAGTTCGTACCTGTAGGCTCTCCAACGGGTCCTTCAGACCCATGAACTCATCGAGTTGTTCCTTCAGGCACAAGGCCATTTCGGCCTTGTGGCTCATCTCGCCGACATTGGTCTGGAGCCGTTCGAGTTCTTCCGCTGCGTTGGACAGCTGTTTCTCTATCCGCCGCTGCCCTTTGTCGGCCGCTTCCGTCTGGCTCACGAGCGATGTCACGTCAGGCAGGGAACCTTCTAGATCTTTCAACTTCTGCTCGACACCGCCGACGCGCCCCGTCAGCGCGGACAACGACTTGTCCAGCTCGGAGATCGGCTGCGACAGCTGGTCCAGGCGCCTGGCTGCCGCATCCGCCTTGGAAGTAGCCTGCTCGAGAGAGGCACACTTCTGCTCCACGCGTGCAATTACATCTTCGGCTAGGGTGGTTTGTTCCTCGTGCCCGTTTCCCATGATAGACTTCAGAAAGTGCGCCATCGGTGTATCTCCCGGTGAGCGGCCGCCGCCGGCCGAATCGGTACTCTGTCGTAGAGTTTATCGGCTATGTCTTTGGACACCTAAAGTTGGAAAGAGACCGGAAGATTACAGTGAGTTGCGTCACTCCCGAGCCGCCGCGCTATCCCTGAAGCCTTCCTCGCGAGTGTCGGTCTTCCCAACACTTGTTGCTCGAAAGCATCGCAACCGGTGCTGGACAATTCTCACCCGACGAGTATTCTTTCCCCCGCAACCGGAAGGCTTTCACGTCCTTCTCGGGGCAAATCTCCAAAGGCGTATTTGTTGCAGACATATTAGGAATCAATCCTTGTCGCCAACCGATCTTGTTCCCAAACAAATCAAGGCGCCCGAGTGAAAAACGATCAGCTGAGTCAGTTCTTGGCATTGCTCGCCGAAGACGAGTCTTTGGCGCATGTGATCCCGCTCACCGACGAAGAGTGGGCAGAGGCTACAAATTTGTTCGACAGAGATCACGCTGGCACTTACATCCTTTTCCTAGAGGAGGTACCAATGAGCAAGGAAGCTCTCAACGCGTTCTTCAAGAAGGTGGCCGATGACGAAAACCTGCAGAAGAAACTCGTTGAGTTTGCCGCGCAGCAGGGTTTCGAGTTCAGCCCGGAGGAGTTGAGCGATTCAGACTTGGATGGCGTTGCTGGTGGGTTGATATCCCCAATCACGACGAGCACCAAGATCGAAGGCGTGACCGAAATGAAGGTTGAAAGCGTAAACCTCACCGACATGAAGGTCGAAAACACGGATCTTACCGGCATGAAGGTCGAAAACATAGATCTCACCGGCATGTAGGTCGAAAAGACCAAGTGGGAGGACATTTAGCAACCCTTGATTCAGACTCCGGATGGTGGGCTGTCGAAATCAGCTGCCATCCGGAGATCAAGAAAGCTGCTCTTTGGAGGCTGCGTGGTTCAGGTCACCGCGCCTGCGCCGTAACGCACTCGGACGACCGTGTTTCGATTTGGGCGTTTGTGGATGCGGGAGCATACGCACCAGCCGAGTTTGCTCGGTTCTGGCTCGGCCTGAATGTGGACGCCGAGCATCGCTCCTACCCGGTACCGGAGGTTTCCTGGCAACGTGTAGACGATTGGGACTGGCCTGAGTCGGTCAAGTGTCAGATGACCCCCAAAAACGTCGGTCGGAGACTCACAATCGTGCCGTCGGGAGTCTCAACCGAAGATTCCACCCGTATTCCCATCCACCTCGACGGGAGGTTCGGGTTTGGCGTCGGAGGGGTGCACCCCACGACGAGCATGTGTCTCGAAGTTCTTGAGGACAGGTTGAGTGCGATCGAAGATTCCCCAGGAATCACAATCGCCGACATTGGTTGTGGCTCCGGCATCCTCGGTATTGCCGCCATCCGGCTCGGCGCCGAACGGGTTTACGCAGTGGACACCAAAGCGGCGTCGGTGCGCGGCACCGTCCGGAATCGGGATATGAATGGGATAGACCCAACACGCCTCGTAGTGGAACGTGGGAGCGTGAGTGAAGTCGGCAAAATCCTGGAGCGTCCAGTCGATGGATTTGTCTGCAACATCCTCACGAAGATTATTATGTTCTTAATACCGAGGTTCGAAGACATCTGTGGCGAAAACAGCTGGGGCATCCTGAGCGGGATTCGCGAAGCCGAGCTTCCGCTCCTTGAGAGGCCGCTAGAGGAACACGGTTGGAAGACTACCGATCTCAGTCAGAATGAAGGTTGGTGTTGCTTGGAGATTGCCCGCAAGTAGAATGAGTCATGATTCACCCTCCTTCGCACAAAGAGCGCGGCCCACCTGGAGAGCATTTCAGACGTGTCGTCGAACCGCTCGATATCCATGTCGGCGTGAGAAAGCACCATAGTCACAGGATCTTCTAAGAGCACTCCGACGCGAATTGACTGCAGCCCGTCCATAATTGACCGCTAGTTGACTGACCGCGTTTAAGGTGTAGATCCAAAATAGACTTCGGATCCGCCGGTGGCCGTGCTTTGCCGCCGCCTGCCTGACGCCGTAGTAGACGCCCCCGCATGGTGCCCAATCGGGCGGCCGTGGAAGACGCCGCAGTAGGCGCCCGCATGACGACGGATATGCAGGCCTGCGTGACTGCGACACTGCCATAGAGCAGTCTTGGAGTCGTGTACCTGGTCCCTCCATCCACCAGGGCCGTGAAGCAAGCGGTCACCGTTGTTACAACTAACCATCTGTTTTCGAAGGGGGCTACGGCCATGCGTGCGCGAGCTATCGTTAGCAGACGTGTCAGGTTCGTTGGTGTCGGGTTAACTGCTGCAGTGACACTCTTAGTAATACTGGCATGTCAAGAAACGGATCTTTCGACCTTCCCGTCGGAGGAAATGCCCGATTTCCTGATTGTCGATGCAGCACATGAGCTAGGCAATGCGGATTTCTTCTTTCTTCCCCCTCTGGTACCAAGTCCGGAGGGTCACCCTGAGTTCGATCCAGGAGCATTTGACGCGAGCTTGTCCCCTGTAGTGGAAATCTGCGAACTCACAGAAGTTGAGCCCGATGTATTGGAGTGTGTAGAGGGTCAACCAGAGGTTGCCTACAGCATGGCCAGTGGACTCGGCTCGGAAGTGATCCGTATGTGTGATACTGATGTGGATCAATATTACCTGGTCAATTGGCACACGGACGAATCCGATCTCGATCCCACCAAGACCTACCGGATTCAAGTTTTCGTGGCAGAGAAAAGGCTGGGTTATGCTGATGTTGATGTTGTGCTGAGTGGTAAAGAGCTGAAAAACGTGGATACGGATCAGTATATAGCATTGAAAGACGGCCGCACGCTCCCAATCAAATTCAGAATTCAAGAGGGGGCACTGCGTTGGGTTGATGAGAACGGTGGTACGGCCATTGGAGACGACGGTGCGTGGACGCTCGAAGTACCTCCCGGGGTGTTGGCAAGTGACGTCCAAATCACGGCCACGAGAATGGCTAACCCGCCACCAGCGACCAACCTGCTTCCCGGCACAGCGTGGAGCTTTGGCCCGGAAGGACAGACGTTCGAACCAGAAGCATACCTCACTATCAGCTATGGCTCGCATACTCAATACCCGAGGCTTCACAAACTCGCGGATGGTGAGTGGGTGCCTGTGGAAGGTTCCGTTGCCGATCTCGAAGCGGGGACGGTGACCGGCCCGGTGACAAGCTTCAGCGAATGGGCGGTCTTGGAGGGTCAGCTCATTCTGACGGTGGGTATCCAGGGTGGCCCCGGGGTCGTCTGGGTCGAGGGCGGAGAACCGTCGGATCCGTGCGGGATGGGGTATGGTCCGCCATGTCATCTCGGAGTGGATTATGAGGAACCACCATTAGATGTCACACTCACTGCAGAGGCACCTGGCGATGACGTGCAGTTCGAGGAATGGTCCGAACCCGGAGACGGTCAAACCTGCGGAGAATTGCCCAGTTGTACTGTAGTGATGGACGCCGACAAAGAAGTAGTTGCGTTCTTCTCGATGCCCGGGGTGATAGAACTGTCTGAGACGAGTGCCTCGTTCACACAACCTTTCGGCGACCCCCCCGATCCCGCTAGCGCGACAATCACGGTTGGAAACGGCGGCGGACGACCCATTAACGCCTGGACAGACGTCATTGAATACACTCCTGATGTCGACCCGTGGCTGGAGGCCGTGAT
>CAYTDU010000255.1:0-7374 GCA_964436395.1 uncultured Gemmatimonadaceae bacterium
TAACGATATTCGCCTCTACCTGCCTGTTTTTGTCTTTCTGCTTGTGTTCGTCTTCGCCCTGAATGGTGGACTGATTGGCGGGTTACACGCAGCACAGGAACACAGTGACGCCGACCCGTCACACCTGACGCATTTGATGGTCATGGTGGCGCTTCAGCTCTCCGTCATCATCGCCGCGGCCAAACTGATGGGCGAGTTCTTCGACCGAGTATTGAAGCAACCTGCGGTGCTGGGTGAACTCGCCGCCGGGTTGATTGTTGGGCCATACGCGTTGGGCGGGTTCACGTTCGGCAACTTCGTGCTGTTCCCCGATACGCACGCCGCACTTCCGGGAATCATCCCCGTCGACGAGACGGTATACGCCGTTTCAACGCTTGCTTCATTGATTCTCCTGTTCCTCGCAGGGCTGGAAACGGACTTCAAACAGTTTTTCCGCTTTGCGCTTCAGGGAAGTCTCGTGGGCATAGGTGGAGTACTTGGCGCCTTCACGACTGGCGATTTGCTCTATGCCTGGTGGTACGGGACCAGCTTCATGGATCCGGTGGCCCTGTTCATGGGAACGATATCGGTCGCAACCAGTGTTGGTATCACAGCGCGGATCCTTTCTGAGAAACAGAAGCTGGACACGCCCGAGGGCGTTACCATCATTGCCGGGGCCGTGATCGACGACGTGCTCGGCATACTCGTGTTGGCAATCGTGGTTGCAATGGCCACCATGGGCGGTGGCGGTGACCACCACTCTGCAACTGGCGGCGTGGAATGGGGCGAAATTGGGAAGATCGCTGCCTCGGCCGTCGGATTCTGGTTAGTCGGAACCGGTGCAGCGATAGCACTGGCAAAGCCCATCCGCTCCATCCTCGAAAAATTCAAAGGCCCTGGTGTGGTGGCTGGTGTTGCTCTGGCCCTTGCATTGCTACTCAGCGGCCTCATGGAGGCGATCGGGCATCTCGCGATGATAATCGGTGCCTATTCCATGGGGCTCGGATTCGCCAAAGAGAAAACCTTCGCCCACGAGTTGGAGAGGGCGTTGAGTGGAACCGCCAGTATTCTGGTCCCTGTGTTCTTCTGCACAATGGGCATGCTGGTGGACTTCGGGGCCATGCGTCACGCGCTGACCTTCGGCGCGTTGTTCAGCGTTGTCGCGATATTCTCGAAGGTGATTGGATGTGGTGCTCCAACGCTACTCGTGAAGTTCAACATGCTTGGCGCAATGCGAGTTGGAATCGGCATGCTGCCCCGTGGAGAAGTCGCTCTCATCGTCGCCGGGGTAGGCCTGGCGCAAGGCGTGATCAGTCATGAGATGTTTGGGGTCAGTATCATGATGACCCTGGTAACGACGGTTGTTGCTCCTCCGCTGTTGGTCAAGTTGTTCGCGTCGGCTACTCCAGGTGTGACCGGCCGGGCAGCAATTGCGAAGGCGTACGACGTTGAAGCAACCGCGGTCAGCGTCGGGCAGCAGCGGTTCATGGAATCGAGGAGATTGTCGAAGTTCGTTGCGAGTACGCTCCACGAAGGTCTCCTCGCGCAACTCCGTGAGCGCGACGACACATCCGTCAACAAGATCGGCACCACGCACTTCATAACCGTCGGCGATGACATCACCTTCGAGCTTCGGTTGCTGGACAACGAACGCCTCATCGTGGCGTCCTCACCGGAAGACCAGCGGGAAGTCCGGGCGTTGGTGACAGATGGCCTAGCTGCCATCCGAAGGCAGTTTGCAGCGCCGGAGGTTTGTGTCGACCCATTGGAATTTGCGTCCTCCGAAGGGGTGTTGTTCTAGCGAAGATCCCATCAGTAGATACCAATGAAGCCTTGCTTCGGCTGGTGGTGGGAGGACGTAATTGGGTCCTGAAATGCGGCCATTTGGGCCTTTCGGCCTGATTTTGTGATCATTTTCACGATACCCGTTGTGTATCACCCCCCGACTGTTTACGTTCGGTGTCACAACCCAGTGCCCCCATGCCACCAGCTGTGACGACGCGTGCGTCCGAGTCTTGAGGCAAGCGCGGCGGAACGCTGTGTGATTGGGGGCTGTCGGTACTGGGGTATGCCTGAACAAGCTAGAGATCAAAACGAGCTTTGAATGGACCCGTTCTGGGCCGAGCCGCCTCCACGGCATTGGGCTTTGAATGGTATTAGGGGGAAAACGCGATGAGCCAGTCGCTAGTCACGTACTCCGAAGTCTTGGAGATCGTGGGTGATGTTATAAAGGTATCCGTTCCCGAGTCACGTTCCGAAAGAAGAGCCGCTGTTCGTTTGGGTGACCTCGCGGTAGTCGAATCAGAGGGCGCCGACAAGTCGCTCGCGCAGGTCATCAACATGGATCGGAACAAGGTCTCGCTGCAGGTGTTCTCCGGCACCAAGGGGATCTCCACCTCGGCGACAACCCGCTTCCTCGGCCACCCTATGAAGGCCACCTTCTCGCGCAATGTGCTGGGGCGGATTTTTGGTGGTGACGGCAAGCCGATCGATGGCGGTCCAGATCTGTCTCACGAGCCGAAGGTCGACATATCGAGTCCGACCGTGAATCCGATGCGTCGAGTGCTCGCATCTAAGATGATCAGGACCGACGTTCCGATGATCGACGTGTTCAACTGCCTGGTTGAGAGTCAGAAGATCCCGATCTTCTCAGTGAGCGGCGAGCCCTTCAACCCATTCCTCGCTCGTGTCGGCATTCAGGCCGATGCGGACGTGGTGATCTTTGGCGGGCTGGGGCTCATCTTCGATGACTACCACTTCTTCCGATCTGCGTTCGAAAAAGCCGGCGTGTTCACACGAACCGCCATGTTCATTAATCTCGCCTCAGACCCCATCGTTGAGCGGCTACTCGTCCTCGACATGGCGATGGCAGTTGCAGAGCGGTTTGCCGTCGAGAAGGGCCAACGAGTATTGGTGCTGCTCACCGACATGACCGCCTATGCCGATGCCCTCAAGGAGATCGGCATTTCGATGGAGCAGATTCCGGCCGTGCGCGGTTACATGGGTGACCTCTACTCACAATTGGCACGGCGTTACGAGAAAGCGTGCGACTTCCAGGGTGCCGGGTCGGTGACGGTTCTGACCGCCACGACGATGCCCGGCAACGACGTGACGCACCCGGTTCCAGACAACACCGGGTACATCACCGAGGGTCAGTTCTACATGCACGACGGCATGCTCGATCCCTTCGGTTCCCTGTCGCGTCTCAAGCAGCATGTCATTGGCCGAGTAACTCGCGAAGACCACGGCCAGATCATGAATACCATGATCCGATTTTACTCTGAAGCACGTGATGCCGAACAGAAGCAAGCAATGGCCTTCGAGCTGTCGCCGTTCGATCACAAGGTTTTGAAGTTCGGAAAGTTGTTCCGTGAGCGGTTCATGAAGATCGAAGTGTCACTGCCGTTGGAGGACGCACTGAACCTCTGTTGGCAGACGCTTGCGGAGTGCTTCGAGCCGCACGAATTACTCATGAAGGAGAGCCTGGTCGAGAAGTACTTCCCTCGAGAAACCAGCCAACTGAAGAGCGCATGATCAAATGGCGACTCTGGCTCTCAATAAGACTTCACTCCACAAGGAGAATCTGAGGCTCAAGACGTTCGAGCGGTTTTTGCCGACGCTCGACCTCAAGCGCAAACAGCTTCTCATGGAACGGGCGAAAGCGGCTGCCAGCCTGGCCCAAATTCGTGACGAGTTGGATGAACTAGAGGAAATGGTAGCTACCCAGCTACCGATGGTTTCCAACGAACTCGTCGATCTCACCAAGCTGGTGCAAGTTACCGAAGTTCACCTGTCCGAAGAAAATGTGGTCGGCGCATACGTACCGGTGCTCGACTCGTTCAAGGTAGAGACACGACCCTATGGCTACCTCGTTAGGCCGCACTGGGTCGATACCGTAGCCTTGCGGCTCAAGGAAATGCTCGAGCTCAAGATCCGGGTGCAGGTGGCCCGTCGTCGCTACGAGCTTCTCGAGGTCGCTGCGAGAAAGATCACGCAGCGCGTGAATCTCTTCGAGAAGGTCTTGATTCCACGCACGAGGCAAAACATCAAGCGCATCCGCCTCTTTTTGTCGGACGCGGAGCGGATATCGGTGGTGCAGGCGAAAATCGCAAAGGGGAAACAAGTGGCCGCGGAGGTTGCATCGTGAGCATCGTACCGTTGAAGAAACTCACGCTGTTCGGCCTGACCAACGAGAAAGAGCAGATTCTCAAGCGGTTGCAGAAGCTCGGTTGTCTGCATCTCGTGACGTTGCGGCCCCAACCCGACCGGCCCGAAGATATCCTGCCCCGGTACCCGAAAGACACGCACGAGGCGATGCGGTATCTGTTGGACAGTCCCATGAAGCGGCAAGCAGTAACCGAAGATGAAGATTTCGATCTCCCGGCGATTGTGGAGAAGGCTCTCTGGAATCGAACTCGCCTTCGGGCCGCGAGGGAAAGCCTAGACCAAATTCGTGTTCTCATCCGAGTGACAACTCCTTGGGGCAACTTCAAGATGCCCACCCAAGATGAGTTGGGCGGCATGAATCTCTGGTTCTATGTGGTTCCGCTCAACAACATGCGCGACGTGGAGGCCGGCGATCTGACCTGGCAGGTGGTGAACCGCGACCATCGTAACGCCTATGTCGTGGTCATGTCCGAAGAGGAGCCACCCGAAGATTCGATGCCGGTTCCGCGCATTGACCTCGGCACGCGGTCTCTGGCAGAACTCCGCAGAGATGAAGAAGCCCTTATCGGGGAAGAGGAAGACATTCTCGCGGAGCGGTGGCGACTCACTCGTTGGTTGGGGTTGTTGAGAAGCCATATGGCAGAGGCTGAAGATGACGCTGCACTGAGGTTTGCGGCGACTCAGACTCTGGATTCTGATGAGGTCTTCGCCATCCAGGGGTGGGTCCCCGTGGAGGTAGCGGAGGGAGTCGTGTCATTCGCCAACGCCAGCGGTCTCGCTTGTACTATCGAGGATCCGGAGCCGAACGACTCACCACCGGTATTGCTCAAGAACCAACCGAACGTGGAGGCCGGCGAAGACATACTGGCATTCTTCCAATTGCCCGGCTACCACGATTGGGATCCTTCAGCAATCGTGTTTGTCTCGTTCGCCTTGTTCTTTGGCATGATTCTATCCGACGCGGGGTATGCGGCGGTGCTGGTGCTACTGATCGCATTCCTGTGGAAGAAGATGGGTAGGACGAAAGACGGCAGGCGTTTCAGGAAGCTCACGGGAGCGGTAGTGACTTGCTCGGTTCTGTACGGTGTTTTGGTCGGTAGTTATTTCGGCGTGACACCTCCCGAGGGGACAATCCTGGGCAGGCTTCACATTCTCAACATCAACGACTTCGAAAGCATGATGAGCCTCGCGATCTGGGTCGGTGGCTTGCATGTGATCCTTGCCAACCTCATGGTGGCGTGGAACAGGCGATCGTCGCTTATGTGCCTCTCACCACTCGGGTGGGTGGTGATGGTTCCCGGCATGACGTTCGGGGTGACGATGTACCTCGGTGGGTCAGCGGAAACGCAGATGCAGGCTGCGACACCGTGGTTGCTCGGGACGATTGGGGCTGGCTTGCTGATGGTGCTGTTGTTCAACAGTGACCGTCCATTCAAAGGGGCATTGAATCTTCTGCTCAGGTTTCTCGACGGGTTGAAGGGAATTGCGGGTATCACAACCGCGTTCGGTGACGTTCTGAGCTACCTGCGACTCTTTGCCCTTGGTCTGGCCAGTGCATCTTTGGCGGTCACATTCAACGATCTAGCGAATCAGGCCATGGGTGCGGGTCCGGGTGTGGGATTGCTTTTAGCGCTCTTGATATTGGCCCTCGGACACGTGCTCAACCTCGCGCTCGCGGTTGTGAGCGGAGTGGTGCACGGCCTGCGTTTGAATCTGATTGAATTCTACAATTGGGGTATTAATGAGGAAGGATATCCGTTCAACGCCTTCCGAAAAAAGGAGACAGTAACGTGGACAGCGTGATTCTCATTCTAGGCTGGGCCGGAATCGTAGGCCCACTGGTTCTGGGAGCGGTCGGAAGCGTCTATGGATGCCTGATAGCGGGGCAGGCGGCATGTGGCGCGTTGTTGGAGGTCGAGAGTGGCTATGGTCGTTACATCGGTCTTTCAGCTCTGCCTTCCTCGCAGACGATCTACGGCATCGTCGTGATGTTTTCGCTCAACAGGGCTGTTACTCTCGATAACGCCCCGGCATTGGCGGCGATTGGAATCCTCGCGGGTGTTGGTCTGTTGGTATCGGCTAGCTCGCAGGGCAAGGCCATCGCGTCGGCTGTGAGTACTTCGAAGCACAAGCCAGAGGTCTTCGGTCTCACGATCGCCCCGGCGGCCATCGTCGAGGGTTTCGCTGTATTCGTATTCGTATTCGCCCTCGTTCTTGCCGGCGGCATTGCCGCATAGGAGGAGGGCAAGACCATGACTGGCATAGAAGGTATTGAAGCGGGTCCGGCACGACCGGAGGGTGCATCATCAGGTGTTGAGGCACTGATCCAGAGGCTCCGGCAGCAGGGTGTCGAAGCTGGCAATACAGCCCGCGATCAGATCGTAGCGAAGGCGGAACAAGAGGCCGCTCGAATAATCAAAGAGGCCAAGGAACAAGCTGACGAACTGGTTGAGAATGCGCGGCAGGAAACCGATCGCCTCCAGAAGGCTGGTGAAGACGCGCTGCGGATTGCCGGGCGCGATGCCGTGTTGCGGATGCGCGAGACCGTGACGACCTACTTCGAGGAAAGAGTGAAGCGCCTCGCATCGACCGAACTCGAAGATCCCGAGTTTCTCCGTAAGCTGATCATAGAGGTCACGAAGCGAGTGAGAAACGAGTCTGGGGTCGACGAAGCCGAAGACGTCGAGGTCTACATCCCTCAGGAGGTCATCGGGATCAAGGAGCTTCGCGACAATCCCGAAGAGCTCGAGGGAAAACTCAGCGAGTATGCTAAGGCCATCGCGAGCGCAGCTTGGCGCGAAGGTGTCGTCGTCAAGACGATGGAAGATGGCGGGCGCGGAATTCGCGTGCGTCTGTTAGATGACGATCTGGAAATCGACCTAACTGATGAGGCAATTGCCGAGCTACTCCTCAAACACCTGCAGCCTCGGTTCCGTGCAGTCTTGAC
The DNA here is from genome assembly GCA_964436395.1 of uncultured Gemmatimonadaceae bacterium. Classification (GTDB taxonomy): domain Bacteria; phylum Gemmatimonadota; class Gemmatimonadetes; order Gemmatimonadales; family GWC2-71-9; genus JBDGYW01. The sequence goes on from CAYTDU010000255.1 coordinate 7,094, forward strand.
CGGGATGATAGGTCAGTAGGTAGAGAAATGGGTCGACCAACGCGCTACTACATGCTGGTGGCAAGTCTGCCCTACCTGCCGCCCCTCTTTGCCGCGAGCAAGCCGCCTATGTCGCGGGAGCGGTTGGAGGGACGTCTCAATATGCTCGAAGACGAAGACCGCAAGGAACTCACGGTTCTCGAAGACCTCATGCGGTTTGCCCGAATGTCTCTCGACACCCGGGACAGCGATGTCGTGGAGCGTGCTGAGAGGGTAATCCCTGCTCTTCGGAGCGATCATCT
>CAYTDU010000256.1:0-7366 GCA_964436395.1 uncultured Gemmatimonadaceae bacterium
CGTGCATGCCGCTGGTTCTCGAACACGAACGAGCCGTCGAACATTTGCGGACAGTCATAGGAGCAACCGATCCCACGGAAGCAGAAGATGGGACAATCCGAAAGCTCTACGCCGAGTCGAAAGAGCGTAATGCCATTCACGCTTCGGATTCTGAGGCAAATGCGGCAATTGAAATAGCGTTCTTCTTTTCCACCGCCGAGTTGAAGCGACTATCGAGATAAATCATTCGTTGACCCACAGGCCTGGGGTCAGATAGATTTATCGGCTATGTTGCGGATTGACCTTGGTGCACTTCGCCACGGGCCGATTGATATGGCCCAAGTAGTAAGTGCAGATGATACACTGCTCGAAGGCCTAGAGTTTCAGCTCTCGAAGGATGTATCTCTGCACGGCCGTCTCATGGAGGCTGGCGCAGGGCGCTACTACTGGCATGGACGACTCGAGACTCAGGTCCAATGTCCATGTCGCCGGTGTTTAGCCACGGTCACGGTTAATGTTGAACACCCAATCGAGGTGCTGTTCACTGAAGACCAGGAGGCAGAAGATCCAGCCTCCTATGTGATTCCGCCGAAAGCGATGGAAATTGATCCAGGCGACGCGGTCCGGGAGGAGTTGATACTGTCCGTGCCTAACTACGTGCTATGCTCGGAGCAGTGCAAGGGCATTTGCGCTGGGTGCGGTGTTGATTTGAATACCGGATCCTGCACATGCAAACCGGAGCCTGATGAACGTTGGGCAGCGCTTGAAGCTTTGAAGACCGCCCAACACGAAGAAGGAAGGGAATAATGGCAGTACCAAAGCGTAGAACCTCAAAGAGCCGCAGGCGTAAGCGCAGAACTCACCATCGGGCGCCTGCAATCGCGGTGCAGCCGTGTGAGCGGTGCGGTGACCCACGGCGTCCTCATAGAGTGTGCCCCACATGCGGGTACTACGGCGGAGAAAAACGCATCGAGGTTGAGGAAGCCTTGTAGTGGTCCGAATCGCGCTCGACGCGATGGGTGGGGATTTTGCTCCGAGCGTTCCTGTGCTGGGCGCTCTCGAAGCACTAAACGACCTTCCAGAGTCTTGCGAGTTGATTCTCGTTGGCCGCGAGGAAGCCATAGAGGCGGCGCTAGCGAAGCACGAGGTCGTCCACAGAAACCGATTCAGGATTGTCGATGCTCCAGAAACCATAGAGATGAATGAGAAACCTCTGGCTGCTGTCAGGGGAAAACGGACGTCCTCTATTCGAATCGGCCTGGAACTGCAGAAAAACGGACAGGCCGATGCCTTCGTTTCTGCTGGAAACACTGGTGCCACGATGGCAGCGAGCACGCTGCTTCTGGGCCTCTACCCGGGAATCAAGCGCCCGGCAATCGCGACAGTATTCCCGACGGCAACAAGACCGGTTCTAGTGCTGGATGTCGGTGCCAACATTGGTTGCGGCCAACGTGAATTGCATGGCTTCGCTCACCTCGGAGCAGTCTTCTCTCGAGTTGTTCTGGGGAAAGATGATCCAGCGATTGGCCTGCTGAATATCGGCGAGGAAGAGGAAAAGGGTGGGCAAGACGTACGCGAGGCATTTGAAACGCTCACGGAGGATCCAGGCCTTCGTTTCATTGGCAACGTGGAGGGTAACCAGATTTTGAGTGGGGAGTGCGATGTCATCGTCTGCGACGGCTTTGTCGGGAACGTGGTGCTGAAATTCGCTGAATCTGTTGCGCGTATGTGCCTCAAGGTGTTGGAGCGAGAGTTGAGCGGCTACTCGTCGGATCAGGCCGTTTTGTCGAGGCTGAAGGAAGTACTCGACCATGCAGAGACAGGTGGAGCTCCTCTGCTCGGAGTGAGAGGCGTCTCAGTTGTTTGCCACGGTCGCTCTTCCGCCTCTGCGGTGAAGAACGCGATAAATGTCGCAGTTCAATCCGTCGAACGCCGGCTGACTGAGTTCGTGGGAAAAGAACTAGCACGCGGGGTGGCATGACAACCGTTCCCAAGGTAGAACTCGTCGGTACCGGACGTTGCACGCCCGAGAAGATCCTCACCAACGCGGATTTCGAGAGAATGGTGGATACTTCGGATCAGTGGATTCAGGAACGAACCGGAATCCGTGAGCGACGAATATCCAGCGATGAAGAGACGCTTGCGTACATGAGCAAGGTTGCATGCAGCCAAGTGCTGGAAGCTGTTCGTCTACAGCCGACCGACGTCGACGCAATCGTCATGGCCACAGCGAGTCCCGACCGCCTGTTGCCTTCGACAGCATGTGATCTCCAGGCCCAGCTAGGTGCCGTCAACGCTGCAGCGTTCGACGTGGCTGCAGGCTGCAGCGGTTACCTCTATGCCTTGTCTGTTGCAGAGGGGATGGTGGTAGCTGGTACCGCAGAGAACATACTCGTGGTGGGTGGCGAGCGGCTCTCACGCATCGCTGACTACACAGATAGAGGTACGTGCATTCTCTTCGGAGACGGCGTCGGGGCAACCCTCGTGCGACCATCGGAAAAGGGCAAGCGCGGCATCCTTTCCAGATACCTGAAGTCGGATGGAACGCTCGGTGAATTGCTGTACCGACCTGGAGGCGGCGGTATTCACCCTCCAGACGAGCAGCTGCTCCAAGACCGCAGCTACTACATCAAGATGGCCGGGCGAGAGGTCTTCAAGTCAGCTGTACTCAAAATGGCAGAAGCCTGTGATATGGCACTGGATTTGGCCGGTCTTACAGGTGACGATGTCGACGTACTCATTCCGCACCAGGCCAACATACGGATCATTGAAGGAACGGCAAAGCATGCGGGCATCCCGCGCGAAAAGGTATACGTCAACATCGATCGCTACGGCAACACATCGGCCGCGTCGATTCCGATTGCGTTCGATGAGTGCGTTCGATCCGGTAAAATCAAAAAGGGCAGCCTCGTGCTGCTAGTTGCATTTGGGGGAGGATTCACATGGGCGAGCATGGCGGTGCGGTGGTGAAAACGGTCTTGCTCTGTCCTGGACAAGGCGCGCAGCGCGTGGGCATGGGCAAGGACCTCGCAGAAGAGTTCCCTCGAGCACGTGAGGTGTTCGAGCAGATCGACGAAGCCATTGGAACCGCCCTATCGCAAGTGATGTGGGACGGTCCAGAGGAAGAACTCACCCTCACACACAACGCGCAGCCCGCGATAATGGCGCATACTCTCGCTGCGTGCGCTGTGCTGGGTGACAAACTACGGCCGGCTGCCGGGGCGGGGCATTCTCTAGGCGAGTATAGCGCCTACGTTGTGGCGCGCTCCCTCGAAATCGTCGATGCGGCGCATCTCGTGCGGCGGCGTGGCGAGTTGATGCTCGAAGCTGGGAAAGATCGTCCTGGCACGATGACGGCCGTGTTGGGACTCGATTCCGACAAGGTCGATGCTCTGTGCTCGGAGTGTTCCGATGACAGTGGCGTGGTGGTGGCGGCAAACATCAACGCACCAGATCAGACGGTGATCTCAGGAGATCCGGATCAAGTGACCAAAGCCGGTCACCTGTGCAAGGAGGCGGGCGCGAAGCGAGTAATGCCATTGAAGGTCAGTGGAGCCTTCCACTCACCTCTCATGGCTCCGGCGCGAGCCGGTTTGCACAGCGAGCTAAATGCTGTATCCTTTTCCGATCCAAAGTTCCCCGTGATAGCAAATGCTACCGCCGAAGCTGTGAGTGACGCGAAAGCTGCACGGCAGGGCTTGGACGAGCAGTTGACGTCTCCTGTGCGCTGGGTGGCATCGATGCAGCGTGCGGCCGAGATCTGCGGAGAACATTTACGGTTTGTAGAAGTTGGACCCGGGAAGGTTCTGGCAGGCTTGGTCAAGCGAATCATCCCCGGAGCATCTTGTGTGAGCTTGGGAACAGCCGAAAATCTGCGTGCTTTCCTCGAGGAGAATTGAATGGTCGGGCTGACTGACAAGGTTGTTGTTGTCACGGGTGCGTCGCGGGGAATTGGTCGGGCGATAGCTGCACGATTTAGCGACGCCGGAGCGCATGTAGCGGTCATAGATATAGACGAGGCCGGCGCGAACGAGGCTGCCAAGAACTTAGGTGGTAGCGGCAAGAGCGTCGGATTGGGGGCAGATGTCTCCAATGCTGAGCAGATCAAGGCGGCATTTGAGTCTGCTGAATCTGAGCTGGGCCCAATAGACATTCTGGTCAACAACGCCGGTCTAACCAGAGACGGTCTTCTCATCAGAATGAGCGAAGATGACTGGGATCTCGTGATCGACGTCAATTTGAAGGGACCATTCCTGGCCACCAAGCTGGTGGGACAGAAGATGATGAAGCGGCGTACGGGACGAATCATCAACGTGGCTAGTGTGGTGGGTATCGTAGGCAATCCAGGTCAAGCCAACTACGCATCGTCCAAGGCCGGTATCATTGGCCTCACGAAGGCAGTGGCCAAGGAACTCGCATCGCGAAACGTACTGGTTAACGCGGTAGCTCCGGGCTTCATTGACACAGAAATGACAAGGCAACTCCCTGAGGCGGCCAAAACCGCTCTCATGGACAACATACCGCTGAAGCGACTCGGTGATGTAGACGATGTTGCGGGTGCGGTACTCTTTTTGGCATCGGACTTCGCCAGCTACATTACAGGCCAGGTGCTTGTAGTGGATGGCGGAATGGTAATGTGATTCCACACAGTCGAAGAGGAAATAATGAGCGATCTCGATGAAAAGGTGATCAACATCATCGTCGAAGAACTAGGTGTTGAGCGCGACAAAGTCGCAAAGGACGCGAGCTTCATGGAAGATCTCGGAGCCGACAGTCTAGACACGGTAGAGCTGGTAATGGCTTTCGAAAAGGAATTCGACGTCGACATTCCCGATGAGGAAGCAGAGAAGCTCCGTACGGTTGGAGATGCCCTAAACTATCTGCACGAAAAGATGGGGTCGTAGGCTGTTGCCGGGAAGAGTCGTGGTTACCGGGCTGGGGCTCATATCTCCACTCGGCAACACCGTTGAGGAAACTTGGGAAGGACTAATCGCTGGACGGTCCGGCGCTGCCCCAATCCAGAGGTTTGACCCAGCCGAACTGGACGTACGTTTCGCCTGTGAAGTGAAGAATTTCGATCCGACTGAACACATGGATCGAAAGGAAGCCAAACGTGCAGATCTGTTTGCCCAATACGCGATCGCCGCAGCCGATCAGGCATTGAGATCTGCGGGCCTTGGCGACGGTCTCGTCAACCCCAAGCGAACCGGGGTGCTGATTGGAAGCGGCATCGGCGGCATCTGGACATTCGAGGAACAGTGCAAGCTGTACCTCCAAAAGGGGCCGCGGCGAGTCTCGCCCTTCTTCATTCCGATGTTCATCCCCGATATGGCATCCGGATTGATCTCGATGCGCACTGGTGCGCAGGGACCGAACTACTGTACGGTGTCTGCGTGCGCGTCATCTGCTCACGCGCTAGGCGAGGCTTTCAAGCTCATCCAGAGTGGCGCAGCGGATATGATGATCACTGGTGGAGCTGAAGCGGCCGTTACTCCTCTCTCCATCGCAGGATTCTCGAACATGAAAGCGCTTTCGACTCGCAATGACGAGCCAGAAAAAGCCTGTAAACCCTTCGACGCCGACCGCGATGGCTTCGTCATGGGTGACGGGGCAAGCGTGCTCATCCTGGAGAATCTCAAGAGTGCCCTTGATCGTGGTGCCACCATTCACGGGGAAATCATCGGGTACGGCATGAGCGCAGACGCTTATCACATGACTCAACCACCTGAGAGCGGGGAAGGGGCACGATTGGCTATGGAGGTGTGTTTGGCCGATGCGGAGTTGTCTCCGAACGATGTGGAATACATCAACTCTCATGGTACCGCTACCCCGCACGGCGACATAGCTGAGTCTGTTGCTGCGAAGGAGCTGTTCGGCGAACACGCCCAAGACCTGATCATGAACTCCACCAAGTCCATGACGGGGCACCTACTGGGAGCGGCTGGCGGCCTGGAATTCACGATCTGCCTGCTAGTAATGAATAACGGGATCATCCCGCCGACAATCAACAACCACAATCCCGACCCGCTCTGTTGTGGCCTCAACTGCGCGCCGAACGTCGCAGTCGAGCGCGATGTATCGGTCTCGCTGACCAATTCATTCGGTTTCGGCGGCCACAACGTCTCGCTGGCAGTGCGAAAGTTCGAAGGTTAGGGAAAATGGGTGATACCAGAGTCTTGATCGTAGTCGGTTCGCAAAGTGACGAAGCGAGAGTTGAATCTGCATTCAAGGTGCTCGATGAGGCTGGAGTTGCATACGATTTCGTGGTCTCATCGGCGCACCGAGATCCCGATAAGACCGCCCAGATCGCCAAGGAAGCCAAAGGCAAAGGCTACGAGGTGATAATTGCCGGGGCTGGCCTGGCAGCGGCCCTACCGGGTGCAGTGGCGGCTCTGACAGATGTCCCTGTGATCGGTATACCATTAGATGTAGGTCCTCTACGAGGCGTCGACGCCCTGTACGCAATGACTCAGCTGCCGCCGGGGTGCCCTGTGGCTACCGTCGGTATCGGGAACGCAAAGAACGCGGCATTGCTGGCGTTGAGGATCCTAGGCACCTACTGACTTCGCTGAATCGCGGAGTTTTTGCCCTTATGTCTGATACGCTATCATCAGCACCATGAGACAGAGATTCGGAATTGGGTACGACTCCCACGTATTCGGTGCAAAGAGGCCGTTCATTCTTGCCGGCGTCGAAATTGAGCACGACACCGGCCTGAAGGGACATTCCGACGGGGATGCTATCGCACATGCGGTGACCGACGCGTTGCTCGGTGCAGTCGCCATGGGCGATATCGGTAGGTTGTTTCCAGATACAGATGACCGGTGGAAAGGCGCCGACTCACTCATGATGTTGTCGGAAGTGAAATACCGTCTGGTGGCTGCCTCATACAGCATTGTGAACATAGATGTCACTGTGGTAATCGAAAAACCCAAACTGGCGCCTTATATCGAAGAAATGCGAGAGAACCTCGCCCGAACACTGGCGCTGCCGCTGAACTGTGTGTCCATCAAGGCAAAAACCAACGAAAAAATGGACTCAGTGGGAAGAGGCAAGGGTCTACAGGTGTACGCGATAGCATCGGTCGGAGGCGCATAACCTGTTCGAACAGCTGATACAACACCTTCCCACATTTCCGCCGGCGCTCGTCTACACCGCGATTGGGATCCTCGCGAGCACCGAAAACATCCTTCCGCCCGTTCCAGCCGACACGGCTATTGCGCTGGGCGCATTCCTATCCAACACTGGAGTGATTTCGGCATGGGCAGTATTCGGAATCACTTGGGCGGCAAACGTGGGGTCGGCTGCAGGAGTGTATATGGCCGCGAGAACGGTCGGCAGAACCTTCTTCACTGGACGGCTTGGGAGACGCTTACTCAAACCAAAA
>CAYTDU010000257.1:0-7366 GCA_964436395.1 uncultured Gemmatimonadaceae bacterium
GCCGGAACTGCACTGCCGCCCAGGTTTTGAATGGAGTCTTGTCTTTGGAGAATCGCGTATCTCTGTAGATGCGGAAGATCGATCCGCCCGTCTTCCTCGGATCGGCGAGGAAATGTGGGCTGATCTTCTTCAGCTTTGGCCCAAAGTCGACCACAAACCGGGCGAGAGGCTCGCGCACATCTTCTTCAAAACGCTTCTTGTTGGCGTCGAACCACTCGCGGTTGTTGTTACGCTTGAGCTGTCTCAAGAACGTCAATAGCTCGGGACCGAAATGAGGCCGTTTGGGCATGGGCGGGCCTGTGGTGAAAGGTGGAGTCTATGAGCAAAGATAACGGGACTCAGCGATACGGCGGAGCGAACATCCAACATTCAACGCCCAACGTCCAACAACGAATGGCGCGATGATCTAACCTTACCCACCGTTGGATGTTGGATGTTCCCCGTTGGATGTTGGATGTTCAACCCCACCTCTGCCCTCCGCGATTTTTCCACTATTTTCAAGTTATGAAAGCTCAAGACACCCCTCCCAAAGCCCCTGACTTCATTCGCGCGATGGTCGCGGAAGATCTGCGAACCAACAAGCACGGTGGCAAGGTGGCTACCCGGTTTCCGCCTGAGCCGAATGGGTATCTCCACATAGGTCATGCGAAGTCGATCTGCCTGAATTTCGGAATAGCGCTCGAGAACGAGGGCGGAACCTGCAACCTGAGGTTCGACGACACAAATCCCGAGACGGAGGAGATGAAGTACGTCGAGTCGATTCAGGAAGATGTGCGCTGGCTGGGATTCGACTGGGAGGATCGGCTTTACTTCGCATCGGACTATTTCGAACAGCTCTACGGCTTCGCGGTCAAGCTCATCAAAGATGGCAAGGCATACGTCGACAGCTCGACCGAAGCGGAGATTCGGGATTACCGTGGTACGGTGACCACGCCGGGCAAGGAGAGCCCCTACCGCAAGCGTCCGGTCGAAGAGAATCTAGACCTCTTCCAGCGCATGCGCGCCGGAGAATTCGAGAACGGTACCCACGTCCTACGGGCCAAAATCGACATGGCGTCGAGCAACATGCAGATGAGAGATCCCGTGCTTTACCGGATTCGGCACGCGGAGCACTATAGAACGGGCAATGACTGGTGCATATACCCACTTTACGACTTCACCCACTGTCTGTCGGATGCGATCGAGGGCATAACCCACTCTCTCTGCACACTCGAGTTCAAGGACAACCGCGAACTGTACGACTGGATCGTTGACGCTGTCGGGTTCGATATGCCTCCGCATCAGACCGAGTTTGCACGCCTCAACCTGGACTACACCGTGGTGAGCAAACGCAAACTGGTTCAGCTCGTCAGGGACGGTCACGTGGGTGGCTGGGACGACCCGCGCATGCCGACGATTGCCGGATTCCGGCGCCGGGGCGTAACGCCGGAATCAATTCGCACCTTCGCCGATAGGATTGGTGTCGCCAAGGTCGACAGCCGGGTGGACATGGAAAAGCTGGAGCACGCAATCCGCGACGATCTGAACATGAGAGTGCCGCGTGTAATGTGCGTCTTGCGTCCCTTGAAGGTGGTTGTGGAGAACTATCCTGAGAATCAGGTCGATGAACTGGATGCACCGTTCTACCCTCACGACGTGCCGAAGGAGGGTTCGCGAAAGGTACCGTTCACAAGAGAGATCTACATCGAACGAGATGACTTTCTCGAAGACCCACCAAAGAAGTTCTTCCGGCTCGCACCGGGCAGGGAAGTGCGGCTCCGCTATGCGTATTTGGTAACTTGCCGGGAAGTTGTGAAAGACCCAGCCACTGGTGAGATAGCTGAGTTGCGTTGCGTCTACGACCCGGACTCTCGGGGAGGCAAGGCACCCGATGGGCGAAAGGTACAGGGAACCATCCATTGGGTTTCCGCCACCCATTCAGAATTGGCCGAGGTTCGGTTGTACGACAGGCTGTTCAAGGCGCCTGATCCCGAGGCGGAGACTGGCGACGGCGATTTCACGGACAATCTCAATCCCGACTCACTCGTAGTTCTGCAAGACTGCCGAATCGAGCCGGCTGTGGTACGCGATCCACCTGGATCGCAATATCAGTTCGAGCGGACAGGATACTTCTGTAGCGATGCTCTCGACTCGTCCTCCGAGCGGTTGGTGTTCAACCGCACCGTCAGTCTGCGCGACACGTGGGCGAAGATCTCAAAGCAGGATGAGGATGCGAGAAAGCTGGCCGAACGGGCGCGAGTAGATCGCAAACCGCAAGCCACGAGATCTGGTGGGGCCAGCACTCCGCCAAAGCAGCCGGTCGAAAGAACACCTGACTTCCTCGAGAAGGTAGCCAAATACATTGATCGTTACGGGCTGATTCCCGACGACGCAGAGACCATAGCGTCCAACAGAGTCCTCTCGACGGTGTTCGAAGACGCGTGCGCTGCTTCGGACAAGCCGAGGGCCATCGCAAACTGGATTGTGAACGACTTGAGGCGCGAAGCAAAGGGCATGCAGCTCGCCGACCTTCCGATGACCGGAGCGGCGCTAGCCTCGTTGGTGGAGCTGGTCGAGGGTGAGACAATCACTCGCACCATTGCCAAGGAGGTCTTCGTCGAGATGGTGAGGAGCGGTGGTGATCCCCAATTGGTAGTTCGGGATAAGGGCCTCGAGCAAGTTTCCGATCAAGAGGCATTGGTCCCGCTGGTTGAACGCGTGATTGGAGAAAACGCCGGGAAGGCGGCCGAATACCGTGATGGCAGGTTGGGGTTATTGGGGTTCTTCATTGGGGAGGTGATGCGCGCGAGTGGGGGCAAAGCGAACCCAGCCATCGTGAAGAGCCTGATGCAGGAGAAACTCGGTTGAGCGAATTGCGCTAAATGTGGTACTGTTTCGACAGCACCTCCATCATAGCCTCCGCCTGAGCCGGTTCGAGCGAGTCAATCTGCTTTCTTATCTCGTTCAAAACCTTTTGGGCTTCGCGCGAATCTTCTAGTTGTCGCGCCAGGCGGTGCACTCGGAACGCGTGGTGAATTCCAACCGAGCCGTGTGCGAAAAGAAGTACGGCCGCAGACACGGGATCCACCTCCGCCAACACCGTGAGCAATGCTCGCAGGATCACTCGCGCGCGTTCATGACTGGGGCCAATGTGTTTTGACGCCTCGATCCTGGCATAATGGAGTCGTTCGTCTTCGAGTTTGACGCGCTTGTCGCGAGTGAGCTCATGCCACTGCTCGAGTGCCAACTGCCTGTGGTCCCGCGCCTCCCTCGTTGAACCGACATGGTAATCCGTTATCACCAAACGGCCGTTCTTGATCCGGTGTTCGTAGTGCGAAGGGTCGTCGCCGAGTCCATAATAGTCTGGTTCCTTGTCGCTGTGCCACGGCTCAGACAGATAAAAGCCGCACACAATTTCAGTGTCTCGCTCAGGTCTGTTGAGACTGACACAAGGGATGACGAGGAACTCGGTATGCGAATTGTCGTAGTCCTGGACGTCGAGTATGACCTTACGAGCCTGGAGTCTAGCTGACACCATGGCGGCATAGAGAAGTCGGAATCTCGATTCTACTCGGTGGCCGTCATTGAGCACCGCCAACCGATCCGGTCCTTCCGAAACAAACACTTCCGCGAGGTTCTCCGCGAACGGTCGCGAATCACCGGCAAGAAGCGCATGGAGCGCACCACAGCACTTGGATTCGGTACCGTATCGCTCCATCATTCCATAGATGGTATCTCCATCCAATCTATCCAGCACTCCGACATGTGAGTTGACCTTGACAACCATCAGAGTGTGTGATTCATCACTCCCCGCCTTGGCGTAGTGTTGATCAGCAATCCGAACGGCGCCCCAGTCGTACCGACCGCCGAGATTGGCAATACGAAACGCCGATTGCTGCGCAAACTTGAGGGACGGCAGCATGTATTTCGCGAAGCATCGCTGGAAGGCTGACACACATTCATGTTCCGACTCGTCGGCGCACGTTATGTGCATGGCACCGACCTTTTTCGGCTGTCGCTCCACGACTGACAGGTGGATTGCCTGACATACTCCTTCGAGGGACCGTTCCGCTCCAACGATGTCTCTGAGCTGGTTCATAGCGCCTCATCGGGTTGGGTGCTCTGGGCATTTACCAGCGGTCGCCGGAAGCGTGCACACGGCGTTTGAAAGATAGCTGCAAGTGTCCCCTTCCGCGTTTTCAGGTGCCCTGCCATATTCGCATCGAATTCAGTCAACCCCAAACAGACGAGCGTTGAGATGATTCCCGCAATTCGTGGTGCCTTTTCTGCAATAGTCCTAAGTATCTCGAGTACGATTTTGGCGTCGGGCCTGAGTGCGCAAGAGCAGCCAGTTGATCCATCGTTTTACCAGAGCATGGAATGGCGCAACATCGGCCCGTTTCGCGGCGGTCGTTCCGTGGCGGTGACGGGTGTCGTTCAGGATTACTTGACCTACTACTTCGGTGGCGTGGGAAGTGGCGTCTGGAAGACAACAGACGCGGGCGTTACCTGGATCAACATCTCGGACACGACCTTTGGCACCTCGTCTGTAGGCGCTATTGCGGTCGCTGAGTCTGACCCGAATGTAGTATACATAGGCATGGGAGAGCACGCCCCTCGCGGCGTTATGACCTCGCACGGGGACGGCGTGTACAAGTCGACCGACGCTGGCCGGACTTGGAGACATTTGGGTTTGGACAACACCCGACACATCTCCGACGTTCAGATTCACCCCTCCGATCCCGACCTGGTGTACGTCGCGGCTCAGGGCGCGGCGTACGGCGACTCAGAGGAGCGTGGAGTCTACAGATCGAAAGATGGTGGTGAGACCTGGGAGAAGGTGCTTTACGTGGATAGTACTTCAGGCCCGAGTGCGTTGAGTCTGGACCGCAACAACCCGCGGGTACTCTACGCGGCGTTCTGGGATCATAGGAGATACCCGTGGCAGGTGCGGAGCGGCGGGCTGGGCAGCGGAATTCACAAGACAACAGACGGCGGGGACAACTGGGAGTGCGTCAACAACGGCCTGCCCGAGTTGATGGGCAACATCGGTGTTGCGGTATCTGCAGAATCCGACCGCGTCTACGCGATAGTCGAAGCCGACCCCGGCGGCGGGCTTTATCGCTCCGACAACGGAGGCAAGAATTGGCGGAAACTGAACGAATCGTGGGCCATGAGAGCGCGCCCGTGGTATTACACGCACATCACTGCAGATCCCAGCAATCCCGATGTGGTGTGGGTAATGAATGCGTCTGTGTCGAAATCAATCGATGGCGGATCGACCATCACGCGTGTAGGTACTCCCCACGGTGACAACCACGATCTGTGGATCAACCCGGAAAACAGTGCCTATATGATCAATGCCAATGACGGCGGCGCTAATGTGTCGTTGAATGGTGGTGCGACCTGGTCTACTCAAGAGAACCAACCCACCGCTCAATTTTACCGGGTGAACACGGATAATCGGTTCCCGTATTACGTCTACGGTGGACAGCAGGACAACTCATCTGTCGCGATAGTCAGCCAAACCTCGGGAGCCGGCATTGGGTGGAAGGACTGGTACGCAACCGCTGGATGTGAGTCGGCGTATCTGGCGTTTGATCCTGACGATCCGGTGTTGCAGTACGGCGGATGCTACATGGGGCAGATTTCCGAATTCGACGATCGATTGCGAACGGAGCGGGACGTGATGGCCTACCCGCATGTACCGGTAGCGCTGGCATCTCGTGATATGAAGTACCGCTTCAACTGGAACGCGCCGATCGTGGCTTCCTCACACGATCCGAACGTCATCTATCATGCATCGAACATTCTCTTGAAAACTGAGGATCGTGGGAACACGTGGGTCGAAGTGAGTCCCGACCTCACACGGGATGAGGACGAAAAGCAGGGCCGCGGTGGCGGACCAATCACCAACGAAGGCGCCGGCGGGGAGATATACGGCACAATCTACTATGTCGCCGAGTCACCTCACGACGCGGGTACGATCTGGGCTGGGAGCGACGACGGATTGGTCCATCTCACTAGGGACGGCGGGGCGAATTGGGAGAATGTGACACCAGAGAATGTTGGCGAAGCGATGATCAACGCAATTGAGGTGTCTCCCCACGATCCGGCGGTCGCGTATGTCACTGTTACGCGGTACAAGTTCAACGATTTTACTCCCCATATCTATAAGACCGACAACTTCGGTGAGTCTTGGGAACGTATTGTCGACGGTATAGCCGAAGAAGCGTGGGCCCGGGTCGTGCGGGAAGATCCCAGGCGGCGCGGCCTGCTTTACGCGGGCACCGAAACAGGCTTGTACGTGTCTTGGGACGACGGAGCCCACTGGCAATCGCTGCAGCTCAACATGCCGCTGACGCCAATCAATGACCTGAAGGTGCAGGTGCAACACAATGATCTGGTTGCGGCGACATCAGGTAGGTCCTTCTGGATTTTGGACGACCTCTCACCGCTACAGCAACTTTCTGATGAGGTCGAGGGTACCGGAGCTTTTCTTTTTGAGCCATCGGACGCATATCGCGTGGCGGGCGGTGGTGGATCCAACAGACCTGGCAGATCGATGGGACAGAATCCACCAGCGGGGGCAATTGTTGATTTTTATCTTGCCGAGGTGTCTGATACGGTCACCGTTTCACTCGAATTCCTGAATGGTAACGGTGACGTGGTGCGTGCCTTCTCGACCGAAAAGGACGAAGACGTCGCCGACTCATCTTCTGTACTAAAGGTCAAGGCGGGGCACAACCGTTTCGCCTGGAATCTCCGTCACGAGGCCGTGAAGGGAATTCCGGGAGTTTACGTATGGGGTTCGTCGCGAGGGCAAAGGGTAGTGCCCGGCACCTACCAGGTACGGTTGACAGTCGGAGACGTGGCTCTCACTCGGGCGCTCGACGTCCTGAAGGATCCCAGAGTCGACGCCACCCGGCAGGGTTTCCAGGAGCAGTACGACCTGATGACCGCGCTCTCTTTGGACATGCTCGCCATTCATGAGGGAGCGTTGAGCGTTCGCGATGTACGAGATCAGATTGAGGCCTTGGTGGAACGTGTGGAAGATTCGGATGGAGCCGACACAATAGTGTCTTCCGGTAAGGCGCTCGTCGAGCGTTTGAATGCGATGGAGGATTCCCTGATCCAGAAACGTACGGTAGATGGTCAGACGGTGTTGAATGCGCCATCGCGTCTCAGTCTAAAATACGCCGTCTTGCGTGGTCATGTGGACGGCGCAGAGGGGCAGGTGACTACAGGCGCCAGACAGTTGTATGACGACCTTTCGGCAATTTGGACGCGTTTGCGGGCGGACCTGGAGGTTCTGCTTGGTGAAGAACTGGATGCCTTCAATGCGCTCGTCCGCGCAGAGAACGTACCGGCAGTGGTAATACAATAG
>CAYTDU010000258.1:0-7358 GCA_964436395.1 uncultured Gemmatimonadaceae bacterium
GCGTCCGTCAGGATCTGTCGTGATTCCTACTCTGCATGGCATGTCCTACCTCCATGTAACTGTGGCAGCGCCCTATCCCTCCGGCGGGTACGGATCCTCTCCATAAGTGTGTTCTGTTTGAATCCTGCCGTCTTGCTTATGGATCTTGAGTTGCCCCAGAGGGGCGTTTCGGGCTCTACCGCGGCCCCGTGAGACTGCCTCTACCTTGGTGTCCTGGACATCTGAGGGTCGACTCGCTCCTTCCAGTTTCACCTGCCACTTTCCATCGTCTCTCTGTGTGACGTGGTACACCTTTCTCTTACCCATCAGATACTCCTTTCCTGCTTCAGCTTTTCCTTCGGCTTCCCCTCAGGATCTCCACGCATCCCGCCTCTCTGCTACCATCGCCCATTGGTCAACTATGCGGATTCCCTCGTATCTCTCTTCGTCCTCCACAAACATGTGGCTCCCTCATTCCGTCCACAGTCTCTGTGAGCTCACCTGTTACTCCCGGGTTCGGTCGCCCTCGAGCAACCGATCCCATATCATATCGGCGTATTTCAGGAAGCGACGGTGTGCAGCCTCGACATCGTCGTCCTCCATCACGGGCAGCTGACCGTGCAAGTCTCGCACTTCCCCGAGGAGATTTGTCACCCTCTCCCGCAACTTGTGATCTGTACGGCGTTCGGCTCGATGCTGGTCATCGGAAGATCCTGTCATGCCGATTGTCCCCTTTCCCTTCAACTGCTCGTTGCCCGAACTCACTTCTAGCGCCTCGTCCAAGACCGCGTACACTTCTTCTAGCCTGAATGGCTTTGTGAGACAGACGCCATCGGTGAGCTTGCTCGGGGCGATCAACAGGTTCGTGATTGCGGACATCGGGATTGCCCTGGTGTTCTGAGCCTCTTTACTCATCCAGTCTATGAGTTCCGTGCCATCCATTTCCGGCATCATCAGATCCACGATAGCCACATCGAAGCTCCGATTGCCGAACTTTTCGATCGCCTCTCTTCCCCCCGACACAGACACACACTCATGGCCTGCTCCCTCCACAATGCGCGCCAGCACACGGAGGAGATCGGGGTTGTCATCGACTATCAGAATATTGGCCATCGAAGCTCCTCAGCTCTCCTTTGTCACTCGTCTTTGGCAAGCCATCGCATTGCGCTGTTGAGATCTCGAAACAACATGGTCTCCCACGGAAGCTGTTCGGCATAGGATTGAAACATTCTCCCAACGCCATAGTCCGCGTCGCGCGAAACAACGATCGCAGACCTTCCTCCACCTCGAGATTCTTGGTGGTCAGCGTTGTATTTGACTAGACCGGTAAGTTCAGCGGCCGAAAAATTAGCGATGTGGGATTCCCGGCAGTCCCACAAGACTCTCATTCCTGCACAGTATTCAGGATCTTGCAGGCGAGCCTCGAACGCTTCCTCGATCTCGCTTATCGACAGGTCCCCACTTCCCCTGTGCGTCACCAATCCCATAGTGCTGTGTATTCGCGTGCTGATCATGCTCACCTCGTTAGCCGGGATCATGTATACGCAGCCCAAATTACGTCCTGATTTGCATCCGAACAGTGCGCTGATGGGGCAGCGATGTATGGAATTGGGACATTTGTTGCGTTTTCGCGGCTATCTCGGTTTTCTTGATCTACCAGAGAGCGTTGTAAAGTGAGCCGAAAAGCCGCACCGTGCACGGAACGAGGTTCCGATGGATGTAGAACTCAGGCGGAAAATCGATGCAATTCTGGGCCCGATGTATTGCCCGCGGGATTACATTTGCTCTGAACCCACCATCGAGCAATACCAGACCGATGGACATGTCAGATTCGTCGCCTGCATACGATCAGATCCCGGTTCATGCACCCTTGCCGTGCCGCGCGACGGCGGCCACGAGTGCCGATGCGTGCTGAGGGCTACGCTGCTGGAAAAGCTCCACTGAGAACCACGGGATAACACCTATCTCACGTATCCACCGCCTCCACGCATCCCTCACTGATGTATGTCTGTGCAAATTCCGCACAACCGTTGATCTCGCAGTGGACGTGGGTTATGGGGACACGCGGTTATTCAGTGGTCGCGGCTGCAGTGACCGCGTCGGTGGCGGCCATTCTCCTCTCGATCTGAACCGTCTCGCGATATTGAACAGCCTCGGCCTTCATGGTCCAGTGCGTTTCGTGTCCCAGCTCTGTCACTCGCTCCCGAATCGTTCCCAACGGAAGACGGAAGAACTCTTTCCGTGGATTCACCTTGTTCACTTGATGACGCTCGAAGTACTTCTGGAGATCGTATTCCAGCCGAGGTGCATCATCGGAATGGATCATTGCATGGACATCGAACTCAAACGGAACTGACGCGTCTCCGAGTTCTTTCACCCTGTCCTTCGGCTCTAACCGTCTCGTAAGGCCAATCTTGAAGACCTCCTCCCCAAAAGAACCCACATTTGAGATCACGTACACATGGCCCTGCTTCGTTTGCTCCGCCATTGACTTCGCTCTCTGCTCGCGCGCCTCGGCTTCGGCGAGACGCTCTCTTAGTGTGGCCAATTGGTCCTCGAGCACCGAGCGTTCCTCCTCCGCGGCTGCGGCGAGCTTCTCCTCCGCCTCCACCATCGCCTTCTGCAACATCTTCTCTTCCTTCTCAGCTTCCCGGAGTGCCTTCTCGAACTCGCGCCGAGCTCGCTCTTCCTCCCGTATCAAGTCCTTGATTCTGCGTTGTTCCTCTTGGTCGATTCGTATCAGTTCCTGAACTGCGACAGCCATCTTCAGCTGATCCACCATGACATCGAAGTACCGCGGAGTGATCCGCGCGTTGCGGAATGCCCTGCCGTTGTGATTCACGAGACGGAACGCATCCTGTAGCTGCTGCTGGAGCTTGCCGTAGTTGTCGTGTTTCACCTTCGCCATGATTGTGTCGACCTTGCCGTTGAAGGCGTCGAGTACAAACTCGATCGCGGTCTCGCGACGGTACGCCTCAACGTAGTCGCATTCGGCGCCCTGCCCGCCCTTCACCATTGATTTGATCAGCGTCCTGATCTTCGCCAACTCTTGGCCTGCTTCCTTGTGATCATACTCCGCCGCGAGTTCGTCGAGCACGCTTTGGTTCGGCACCAGGTACTCGTCGCCATACCCTTTGATAATGTTCTTCATCGCCTTCACGGTTGCCTCGTATTGGTCGGCGTCTTCCTTTGCCTTCCAGGCCTCGCCGGCGATCTGTACCGCTTTCTCCCTGGCGTCCGACTCTATCTGGTTCGCGAGGGCGTGCGCGTCCTGTAGCCGCTGTTCTGCAGTCTCACGCAACTGCTTCGCCTTAGCCCTCGACTCCTTGAGCTCTGAACTGGCCAGGGCTTCAGCTTCGGCAATCTTCTCCTGATACTCCTGCTGTGCAGATTCCCGTATCCGGTCGGCCTCGGCTTTCAACGCGGCTGCCTGGGCGGCGGCATCAGACCTTATCCTGGCTGCTTCTCCCTCGGCATCGACGATTGCCTCGTACTTCCTGAGCGGTTCAGTCTTTTGTCGATATGCCGTGAAACGTTTCTTCTCCTCCGCAAGTTCGGCCTTCAGTTTGCTCCCAACCTTGGTCGCCAACAGATGCCTGATTGTCTGGGCGATCGCCGCTATCGCGAGTATGACAATGAAGACTTCGTAGACACGGGGATCCATACGATTGCTTCCTGACTGCCCGCCGGCAATGTGTGAAGGGTCTCAGGTCGATTCTTGCCTCGAACCTACACCTCTTTTCAGCTTCCGCTAGGGCGTTTTGGGGGCACCAACCTACGTTCTTGGGACATTTATCAATTTCGTTCAAGCACTCCATCATCGGTGGGCCTCTGTAGGCGCGTCGCCACCTTGTTTGTTACCTCACGCGGCGGCTGAGCGGAGGTTATGCTACTCGGAACCCCGTATATTTGGACCCACACACAGTGCATTGTGGCGCGCGTCGGATCACCGCAACCAATATCCAAATTGGCAGCCATACACCGACCGTGACGATGGTCAGAAATAGATGGAGTAGGTGGCTTGGTCTTGACACGAGATGGATCGTCTTCTGCCCACACTGCTTGCAGTCGTACATCTGTTGGTCTGTCGGCATTCGCTGGATTCCGTTATTCAGGTTTTCTTCGAACCTACACCTCTTCCGCGCTTCCGATAGTGCGTTTTTGGGGCATCATATGTCGTTCTTGGGACATTCGTCAGCGTGAGGGTCGCAGGTCACTGAAACATTCGTCACACCACAGTAGTTTGGGCATCACACTGTAGCGTTTGGAGGACATTGTGCCTACCGCTGTGTTTAGAATTGTGAAACCGGTATCCGAAATTGACGCGTTGCCGGGAGACTATCTGATTGTCCATCCTGGCCGTCGACGCCCCTTTCTACTTCAGCGAACCCTGAATCCAGCGAAGCTGACAGTGCTAGCGTTATCCGACGCGATCGAGCCTATCCCGCTGATTCGTCAGCCTGATCATCGCCATCATTGTCTGGAATGTCAGGTTCAGAATCCCCGACGATCTCTTCGGCTGGAGGGGTAGAGAACTCTTCAAAAAGTTCGGGCATATTCAGGATCTCCAAAACCTTCTGCACCACTTCATGATACGAAAGGTTCGATTCAGGATCCTTGAGCATCCGGTCCCCAATCAGCCCCATAAGGAGAGCGCCCAGAGATTTCTTAGCCAGGACGGCACTTTCAATATCAAAGTCCTGAAACGACAGAGCTTTGGGCAACTGTCCCGTCGCCTTGGTATGCGTCCACCGAAGGATTTGTGCAGCTTCCCAGCAAGCAGCGGCCAATCCCACCTGTTCATTTTCGATGTATTCGTCGGCGAGTTTCACTAAGAGCTGTATCTGAGCTTCCAGTTGTGCAAGTGGATTGCGCCGAACCGTTACCGCAAACGACGCGCCCGCTCTTGCGCCGGCCCTCATATGCGCCTCGCCGTGCTTTACCTTCGCCTCAAAAGAATCGCCCTCGGAACGTGATTCAAAATATCCGTCAGCCCACTCTGTAAGCTGTTCAAGATTACTCCACTTACGAGACAGGAATCCAGGTGGCAGTCTCATTGCGCGTTCAACCTTCTGCATACTCTTGCGTCGCATCGGCCTGAACGTCTCAGGGTTTCGGGAGAACCACTTATTTACAGCCGCAGGACTCGTGTAACCCAGCTTCTTGGCGAAGTCGGCCTGCCCCCACCCTTTTCGCTCAATCAAGAATTCTAGAACGTCCTGTTGCGTTAACGTACCGCCCACGATTCGCCTCTTGTACGTTTAGTGTAAGGCTATTAAGTTAAGTGTAGTATTAACGCTTAATAGCCGCTACACAGGATCCAAACCAATGGAAAACAACACCTTAAGGACGTCAGACAATAGCCTTCCTTTCGGCCGTAGGGAAGGTCCGCCACGACATAAGACTATCGGCGGTGCCGTTACCGAACGTGAAAAGAACGAAATCGAGACTGCGTTGGACCAAGCAGGATTTCTTTCCGCATCAGATGGCGTCCGCGAAGTGATGTTCGCGTTTACCCGCTCCGCGGTGGTGCGGGACGCCGTATTTGCCTACCGCAAAGCCGAAGCAGCCTGATCCCATGGCGACCCGCACACTGAGGCACCGCACGTCGATCGGCAAGTACTTCCCGCCTCGTCGGGTAACGCCCGAAGAGTATGTGGCGCGGGAGCTCGGCGTCACTCAGGGAACGGCGCACCAGCTCATGTACGGTGAACGCCGCTCGAATCGGCGAGCGGCTGTCATCGTCGCCGGGTTTGTCCAGGCTGGTCAACAGGAGCGGTCGGATCGTTGGCTCGTCGAGGTAATGGCTGCACGGCAGGGCGTTCTTCCCTGCCCTCTCACTCCCGAACTCATCGAAGAGGCTCAACTCCGGGATCTCGAAGAGGACATCGCAGAGAACGCGTTCCGGACCCTTCGTACACGCGAGGCCGCTGCCGAATGGGCGCGGAAGGCAGAGCGTCAGCTGGCGCTCAATCTCCAAGTCATCGAAGCAATCAAGGCGGAATTCGAACTATGACGGTCGCACTCACAAACAAGGCAAACCGTCTCGCGGAGTTGGAGCAGAGAATAGAATGTGGATTTGTCGAGATGGGAATGGCGCTGGCGGAGATTCAGAAAGATAAACTCTACCTACCAAAGAACGGCGGCAAATATCGGAGTTTTGATGAATACTGTGTGGAGCGGTGGGGGTGGAAACGTCGCCACGCATACGAGATCATCGCAGGCGCCGAAGCGGCCGAAAATGTGCGCAATTGCGCACACATCGCTCCAGTGAGTGAAGGTCAAGCCCGTCCACTCACCCGTCTGAAGAAGCCTGAACAACAACGCGAAGCCTGGGGCAAAACCGTCGAGAGGTCCGAGGCTGAAGAGAAGCCGATTACTGCCGCTCGCGTCGAAGAGGCCGTTCAGGAAGTCGAGGCCGTCAACGAGTACCCATTCATGCGGGAACGGAATTGGCGGGACTACGAGATTCTTGAAGGTCGTCATCACCTCGACGCGTTGCCCGAAGAGGAGCGTCCTCGGGCGGTCGCGTTGGTCGACCAAGACTACATCCCCGCCATGTACGCCAACCAAATGTTGAGCTATCTCCGGCGCCACAAGGCCGACCAGCGTGCTGAAATCTATCGGCTTAATGAATCCGATGATCCAATGGAGCGCAGTTTAGCTATTACCACGGCTGCCGAGAAACCTCCGATGCCCGACGAGCGCATATACGACCTCCGTGAGGTGCTCAAGCGCCTATCGGGCATTCGAAAGAAGTCGCAGGAGTCTGTAAAACGGTTGGTGTCGCAAGCCGAAGCGCCCCTTCGGCAACTTCTCAAACAGTTGGAAGGATAGGTCTGATGTCAGGTCAGAAAGAACGCATTCTTGAGGCAATGCAGGCAACGGGCGCCTGTTCGATTCAAACACTTGCCCGCCACTGTATCCAGAATGACGTGTTTACCGAGGAAGAACTTGCTGTTGCTCGACAGCAATGGGCATGCAGGAAAGTCCGGGAAGCTCTCAAGAGTCGCGACGAAAACGACTTGCCGATAGCGGGCCAGACCACACAAACCGACGGTGACGGCGATGCGATCTGGGCGGAGCGCGAGTTGTGGAACGCTGGCGATTACCAGCTCAACATCGAAGAGAACGTCCGTAACGCTAGATCGAATTACGAGGTAGCCAAACGGCTCCGGTTTGAATGTTTGGAGCGTCACGGAGTTGCCTGGAATATCGACACCTATCCCGTCCAATCTGAGCCGGCGCTCGCCTGATGGACATCCTCGTCATCACCGCGATCGTCTGGTTTCTGGCGGGATTCGCCTTTCACGCCGGTCTTCACTGGTACAACGAGCGGCAGAAGCGGCAGGCGTGGCACGCCGGCATGGATCGATTTC
>CAYTDU010000259.1:0-7353 GCA_964436395.1 uncultured Gemmatimonadaceae bacterium
TACGGTGTGGGGCAATCCACCTCGCGCCACATTCTGGAACTCACGGCCGTGAATCCCGACACGCGCGTGCTCGATCTTTCCGACGCTGAGGTAGCACGCCTGCGTCAGGCGATTGAACGAAACGTAAAAGTCGAGGGTGCTTTGCGGACGGAAGTCGCGATGAACGTGAAGCGACTCATGGATATCGGAAGCTATAGAGGCACTCGGCACCGCCGAAATCTGCCGGTGCGAGGTCAACGCACGCATACGAACGCCCGGACGAAGAAGGGACCGAGGCGCCCCATAGCAGGGAAGAAGAAAGCGGTGAAGAAGTAGATCATGGCCCAAACGCGAGGTACCACCAAGCGGTCGAAGAAGGTAGTGGAGTCCGAAGGAATTGCACACATCACTGCTACGTTCAACAACACGCTAATCACTATCACCGATCTCCAGGGGAACACCGTGGTTTGGGGCTCCGCTGGCAAGTCGGGCTTCAAGGGTTCCAAGAAGTCAACATCGTTTGCGGCCACCGTAGCTGCTGAGAACTGCGCCCGTGAGGCTTTGAACATGGGTGTGCGCAAGGTGCACGTTCGAGTACAAGGACCGGGAGCGGGTCGTGAGTCTGCGATTCAGGCGATGGCATCCGCGGGGCTGCAGGTTGCTTCAATTCGTGACGTGACACCGATCCCGCACAACGGTTGTCGCCCGCCAAAGAAGAGGCGGGTGTAAGATGGCACGGTATACCGGACCCAGTTGCAAGCTGTGCAGGCGCGAGGGCACCAAGCTCTTCTTGAAGGGGACTCGGTGCTTGACGGAGAAATGTGCTGTGGACCGTCGTGAGTACGCGCCTGGTCAACACGGGCAGGCTGCGGCGAGGCGACGCAAGGTGTCTGAATATCAGAAACAGCTCCGTGAGAAACAGAAGGTCAAACGGATTTACGGGATGTCCGAGATGCAGTTCCGCAACACTTTCGAGAGAGTTCGGAAACTGCCGGGCGTCACGGGTTCGAATCTGATTGTTGCGTTGGAATCGCGGTTGGACAGCGTGGTACATCGCATGGGCTTCGCAGTCAGTCGTCAATCCGCGCGTCAACTCGTGCGCCACCGACACATCGAGGTGAATGGACGCATAGTAGACATACCCTCGTACAAGGTGAAACCGAACGACGAGGTGCGGGTAGCTGAAAAGAGTCGGGACTTGGCTGTTGTTCGTGCGTCGCTGGAAGCATTGTCGCGCGCCACGCCTGTCTCCTGGATTTCGGTTGATACGGAGAAGGCGATCGGGAAGATTACCGAAGCGCCGACTCGTGAGACTATTCCTCTCGCTGCGCAAGAGCAGCTAATTGTCGAGCTCTACTCGAAATAAGATGACAATCGATCTAACTGGTTTGGTTCGGCCTCACTTGGTCGAAATGACGAGGCAAGAAGACAGCAAATATGCAGCTGATTTCCGACTGCAGCCGCTAGAGCGAGGTTTTGGTCACACTCTCGGCAACGCGTTGCGCCGGATGTTGCTGTCGTCCCTGCGAGGAACCGCGGTCTGGGCTTTTCGTCTCGAAGGAGTAGTTCACGAGCACCAGACTGTGCCGGGCGTAGTTGAAGACATTCACCAGATAATTCAACGGCTCAAGAATCTGACTCTGGTCTTGGACGAGGAAGTGGACGAGGCGGTTCTGCACCTCAAGGTCGACCAGGCTGGGCCGGTTTGCGCGAAGAATCTCGAGCCTCATGGCTCGGTGAGCATCGTCGATCCAGAACACCTGCTCTTCACGCTGCAGGAAGACCGCGAGATCACGGCCGAGCTATATGTGAACAAGGGCAGAGGTTACTTGGAGAGTTCACAGCAACCCGAAGATCGATCCCTACCGGTCGATCTCGTGCGAATCGACGCAATGTACTGCCCGGTGCGACGCGCCAACTTCACGGTTGCGGAAACTCGTGTGGGCCAGCGCACAGACTTCGACAGCGTCACCTTATCGGTGGAGACGAACGGAGCAATCGAACCCGAAGACGCAGTGGCTTACGCCGCGGCGTTGCTTCAAGAGCATCTGCGTTACTTCACAGACTTCGGCCATGTTCCAACTATGCCCGATACCGACGAGGGAGACTCCGCGGCCGATACGGCGCGCTACAGAGATCTGCTGTCGAAGCCCATTGACGACTGCGGCCTCTCGGTGCGCTCGATCAACTCGCTCAAGAACTCCAGTATCAGCACGCTGGGCGACCTGGTGAAGTTCTCTGAAGAGGACATGCTCAAGGTCAAGAACGTGGGCGAGAAAGCGTTGGGTGAGATCAAAGATATGCTCGAACGTGAGGAGCTTGGTTTTGGAATGGCGTTCGAGGAAATTGACGGGGAACTTGTGGTGACGAATCCGGGATCCGCGGCAGTGCACGCCGGAGACCCGGTCGAGAGCGAGAGCGAGTAGGAAAGTGCGACATCGGAAAAGAGGGCGTCAGCTCAGCAGAACGGCGAGCCACCGGCGAGCGATGCTCAGGAATATGGCCACATCTCTATTTCAACATGACCGTGTTGTGACGACACTGGCCAGGGCTAAAGAATTGCGCCCATATGCGGAAAAACTCATCACCTGGGCGCGCCGTGGCGATCTGCACGCTCGGCGACAGGTCGAGAGATCGATAAAGGATCGGAAGGTCTCGGGGCGTCTGTTCAGCGAGATCGGCCCGCGT
Source organism: uncultured Gemmatimonadaceae bacterium (assembly GCA_964436395.1). Classification (GTDB taxonomy): domain Bacteria; phylum Gemmatimonadota; class Gemmatimonadetes; order Gemmatimonadales; family GWC2-71-9; genus JBDGYW01. The sequence continues at coordinate 2,668 of CAYTDU010000259.1, forward strand.
TTCGCCAGCCGACCTGGTGGATATACTCGAATCGTAAAGCTAGGTCATCGACCTGGGGACGGTGCGGAAACTGCGCGGATAGAGCTGCTTGCAGAGTGATCCGTGGTTTTGCCACCTGAAAATCGAATGGGGACCCAAAGGTCCCCTTTTTTCTTACTCGCTAGCGGCTGTGAGTTCGGCCGGCACCCTCGGTGCTTTGGTCACGCGATTCGATCGGATGCAACTCGTGCAGACTCGAATACGCTTGGGTTTGCCGTCCACGATGGCTCTCACTCGCTGCAAATTGGGAAGCCAACGCCTCTTGGTTTTATTGTTGGCGTGGCTGACATTGTTTCCAGTCGTGGGTCCCTTGCCACAGATTTCGCAAACTCGGGCCATATGTACGCAACTCTGACTTTGAATTTCGTTAAAAAACTTATGACCCAACAAGCTACCTACGTCAGGTCTGAGGTTCAAGGTCTGGAGCCACAACCAACTGAACTAAACTTCTAGGAGAGTGACACGTGCCCACTGCGCTTATCACGGGTGTTACGGGACAGGATGGGTCATACCTCGCGCAATTCCTGCTGGCGAAAGGATATGATGTGGTTGGAGTGGTGCGCCGCACGTCTCATGATTCGTATGAGCGTATCGGCGGATTCATCGATAGGATTAAGGTCCTGCCGGCAGATCTGTTGGACCAGCATTCACTGACCAGCATTATTCGAGACGTCAAACCAGACGAGATATATAATCTTGCGGCACAGAGCTTCGTGCCCACCAGCTGGACACAGCCGGTGCTTACGGGTGAGTTCACAGCCCTGGGCGTTACGAGGATCCTGGAAGCAGTGCGGCTGGCACACCCGGAGGCGAAGTACTACCAGGCAAGCTCGTCGGAGATGTTCGGTAAAGCTGTTGAGACGCCACAGGCCGAAACAACACCCTTCTACCCCCGTTCGCCTTATGGAGTGGCCAAAGTGTACGGTCACTGGATCACTGTGAACTACAGGGAATCGTACGAACTGTTTGCGGTCAGCGGCATTCTGTTCAATCACGAGTCGCCGCGTAGGGGGCTGGAGTTCGTAACCCGGAAGATTACTGATGCGGTTGCGAGGATCAAATTGGGCATCGCAGATGAGCTCAGACTTGGCAACCTCGAAGCCAAGCGCGACTGGGGATATGCGGGAGACTACGTCGAAGCGATGTGGCTCATGCTGCAACAGAGCGAACCCGACGACTACGTGATAGGGACTGGTGAGAATCACTCGGTAAAGGAATTCGTGGAGATTGCGTTTGAGCACGTCGGTCTCGAATGGGAACCGTACGTGACGATCGATCCCGCCTTCATTAGACCTGCAGAGGTTGAGATTCTCCTGGCCGATCCTGCCAAGGCGCGCTCGAAGTTGAATTGGCAGCCAAGAGTCTCATTCAAGGAACTCGTCGAAATGATGGTTGACGCAGATCTCAACAAGCTGTCGGCTACGAAGTGAATATTCTCGTAACTGGGGCTGACGGCTTTGTCGGCTCGAGATTGGTACCCAGGTTGCTCGAGATCGGCCACGAGGTCAGCGCAGCGGTCCTACCGGGTACTCCCTCACCTGCCTTGCGGGAGCGCCGCGCAGCGTTGCCTGAAGAGGTGAGGATTCGTGACCTGGACCTCGCGGACGCCGGTTCGGTTGAGCCCCTGGTGAAGGAGAGCTGGGACGTCGTGGTTCACCTCGCCGCCGCGGCTTCAGGGGCAGAAGCCGCCCGGAACCCATTGATGGCTTGGGAGGTGAACGTACTGGGAACGGTTCGGTTGTGTGAGTCGTTGGGCAAACTCTGCCTAGAAGGAGCCGACCCTCTGTTGCTTCTTGTTTCGAGCGCCGAAGTCTACGGGGCCGGGGACAACAGCCCCCGGTTGGAGACTGACGAGGCTCGACCCCGCTCTTCCTATGCGGCCTCCAAACTGGCGGCGGAGGTTGCGGCCTTGGAGCAACATCGCCGCACCGGGCTCAGGGTAGTCATCGCTCGGCCATTCCCACACACAGGTGCCGGGCAGGACGACAGGTTCGTGGTGCCGGCATTCGCAAAACGTGTTCTCGAGGCAAAACGAAACCGGGAAACATCGATTTCGGTGGGCAACCTCGAACCAGTTCGAGACTTGCTGCACGTCGAAGACGTGGTACGAGCGTACTGCCTCCTCCTCGAATCGGGGAGAGCAGGCGAGGTCTATAACATCGCCTCTGGGTCGGGAGTCTCCGTCCGAGGTATCCTCGAGATGGTAATGGCGGCTGCAGACCACGAGGTCAAGCCCGAAGCTCGTCCGGACCTGGTGCGTCCGGCGGATGTGCCGTTTCTGGTTGGCGATGCAGCAAAGTTACGTGAGATCACGGGTTGGGAGCCAAAGCTCTCGTTGCAACAGGCGATCGGAGAGGTGGTGGATGCCCAAGCGCGCTGACCTTGAATCGATCCTACTCATCGGCTCTGGCCCGATCGTTATCGGCCAGGCCGCCGAGTTCGACTACTCCGGTACTCAGGCCGTTAAGGCGCTGAAAGAAGAGGGGTACCGCGTCATATTGGTGAATTCGAACCCGGCCACCATCATGACCGACCCCGAACTCGCCGACAGAACTTATGTGGAGCCTGTAGCCCCCGAGTGGGTCGCGAGGGTAATCGAGAGGGAGCGGCCTGATGCCCTACTGCCAACGATGGGTGGGCAGACGGCGTTGAATGTGGCGATGGCACTGGCGGAGGACGGCACACTCGAGGAGTTCGGGGTGGAACTCATCGGCGCGGACATGCGCGCCATTCGGCTGGCCGAAGATCGCCAAGAGTTCACCGACGCCATACGGCGAATTGGTCTCGCGGTTCCGGTAGGCTCGGTGGTGGGCTCGCTCGACGATGGGTTGCAGATCATCGATGAGGTGGGCTACCCGGCAATCATTCGCCCGTCGTTTACTCTCGGCGGAACCGGTGGTGGGGTCGCGTACAACCGTGAGGAGTATGAGACCCGTCTGCGTTGGGCCCTGGAGCTTTCGCCGGTGGGGACGGCGCTAGTCGAGCGATCTGTCATCGGTTGGAAAGAGTTCGAGCTTGAGGTCATGCGGGATAGCAAGGACAATGTCGTCATCGTCTGTTCGATAGAGAACCTCGACCCGATGGGAGTGCATACCGGCGACTCGATCACGGTGGCGCCGGCAATGACTCTCACGGATCGCGAATACCAGGTGATGCGCGATGCCTCGATCGCGATCATCAGAGAGATTGGAGTGTCCGCGGGCGGATGTAACATTCAGTTTGCGGTCGATCCGAACACCGGCGAGATGCTCGTCATCGAGATGAATCCGCGTGTGTCGCGTTCTTCAGCACTTGCATCCAAGGCAACGGGCTTTCCAATCGCGCGAATCGGCACCAAGGTAGCAGTTGGCTACACGCTGGATGAATTGCCGAACGATATAACCGAGTCCACGCCTGCTTCGTTTGAGCCGGTGTTGGATTATGTCGTTGTCAAATTCCCGCGGTTCGCATTTGAGAAATTCCCCGAAACCGATTCGAAGCTGACCACGCAGATGAAGGCGGTTGGGGAATCGATGGCAATCGGCAGAACGTTCAAGGAAGCGTTTCAAAAGGGCCTTCGCGCGCTCGAAATCGATCGTTCTGGATGGGTATCCGCCGCGCACGCTGAAGATGATGGGCTCGATGCCGACGACTACGATTCTCTCCGTCAGGCTCTCCGTGTGCCTACTGCGGAACGAATATTCCAGGTCAAGCGCGCGATGAGAGCCGGGTTGCCGGTGTCGGAAATCGGAGCCCTATCTCACATTGACCCATGGTTTCTGGCCCAGCTGCACGAACTGATCGAGGCGGAGGATCGCTGGATAAGGTTAGGCCAGGTCGATGTAGACATTCTGCGATCGATGAAGCGGATGGGCTTTTCCGACAAGCAGCTGGCGGAACTGAGGGGATTGCGAGAGCAGGATGTACGAGAGTTGCGCTGGCGACTGGGGATACATCCCAGCTACAAGGTGGTGGATACTTGCGCTGGCGAGTTTCCCGCAGCCACTCCCTACTACTACTCGTCATACGACGAAGAGAATGAATCGCAGTCTTTAGGTAGTGACGGCATCGTGATTCTCGGCAGCGGTCCCAACCGGATTGGGCAGGGAGTGGAGTTCGACTACTGCTGCGTCCGGGCCGGTCTCGCATTCAGGGAGCTTGGGTACAAGACGATAATGATCAATTCCAATCCCGAGACTGTCTCCACCGACTTTGACATCTCGGACAAGCTGTACTTCGAGCCGCTCACGCTCGAGGATGTGTTGGAGATCATACTGGTCGAGGAGCCCAAGGGTGTTGTGGTGCAATTCGGAGGACAGACGCCGCTCAAACTGACCAACGCGTTGGAAAAAGCCGGAGTGCAGATCTTGGGCACCAAGCCCGATGCGATAGACATTGCCGAGGATCGGCGTCGTTTCGAAGCGTTGTCGCGCGAACTGGATGTCAGGCAACCCGCGAACGGGACCGTAGTCGATCTCGACGAAGCCGTGGAAGTTGCGAAGGATGTCGGTTACCCGGTTCTGGTGCGGCCTTCGTATGTGCTCGGCGGTAGAGCGATGGAGATCGTTTACGATGAAAGATCGCTGCGCGACTATTTCCAGCGTGCTGTTGATGTCTCGGAGGGTCATCCCATACTGATCGACCAGTTCCTCGAGGATGCATTCGAGG
>CAYTDU010000260.1:0-7288 GCA_964436395.1 uncultured Gemmatimonadaceae bacterium
CACTGATGGGTTTGAGTGAGGGGATCGCGGCCATCGAGGTTCGAGTAGGCAACAGACGTGCATCGGCTGCTGTGCAGGTGGTCGGTGTGGCGGGTGCGGGTGCTGCGGCTGTGGGTGGTGGGGTTGCAACAGTGCTGCAGATTGAACCTGCTTCGATATTCCTGCTGCCTTCCGAAGAGATCCGACCTCAGCCTAGGTTTCTCAACGATAACGGAGATCTTGCTTCGCCGACGGTGGTGTCGTGGCGCTTCCTGGGTCAGCCGGGTGTTGCCGAGATTCGGGACCACGGAGGCATTTTGGGTTTGTCACCCGGTCAAGGTGTGCTCGAAGCGGTCACGCGGACCGGTTTGCTGGCGCGTGTTACGGTGCAGGTAGCTCAAGCAGAGTTTGCTTTTCCAGCCCCAGAGATTGGCGTATCGCCGAACCTCTCCGACACCATCGAAGTGACTGTCCCGGATCAGAACAACAGGCCGCTTGCACCGAACTGGTTGGTGTGGCGGTCGAGCAATCCCGGCGTTGTCCACGTGTCACCCCTCGGTGTGATCACTGGTAGGGCCGCTGGGCAAGCGGAGATTATCGCCACTGGGTTTGGCCAGGAAAGCAGACTCACGGTTACAGTGCACAGGCCGGTGGAATGGCTGGAGGCCATGCCACCTTACTCCGACGGCGCTGTGGTGGTACCTCTAGGCGGATCAAGGACGTTTACGGCGACGCCATTGTCGGTTGACGAAACGCCGATCCCTGAAGCTCCTCTCACCTGGCACCTGGTCGATACCACGGTTGCATCGTTCCACGAAGCAACCGGGGCCTTGACTGGAAACGAACTTGGTAATACCAGGCTTACAGTGAAAGCTCCCGGAGAAGGTCTTGAAGTAGCGTGGGATGTGAGTGTCGTTGCCGGGGGACTCAAAGTCGAACCCGACAAAGTGCCAATGAGTCGAGGCGATCGGCTCCAGCTCAGCGCATCATTCACAGATGATGATGGCAACGCTGTGTCGGAGGCCAGGAGCCTCACGTGGACTTCGTCAGATCCTGCCGTCGCCGGAGTGGACGCTGACGGCAATCTAGAGCCAGTGGGGATTGGATCTGCTACGGTAGTTGCGAACACACCCTGGGGCTCTACCGATTCGGTATCCGTGTATGTGGTAGGAGAGATCCTGGTGACGTCCACGCGTGGTGGAAATGTCGACCTCTACTCGTTCGACCGGGACCAACCGGACACACTCCACAAACTGACCGATCTACCAGGCAGCGAAACCTCCGCGACATTCTCTCCTGACGGAACCAAGATAGCGTACGTATCGGATGCTGGTGGAAACCTCGACATCTTTGTCGCAGATGCAGACGGTACAAACCCGGTCCAGCTCACCATGACTCTCGCGTTGGAAGGCTCGCCGGCGTGGACTCCGGATGGGAGTCGCATCTTCTACGAATCCGATGAAAGCGGTTCATCGCAAATTTGGGCGATGAATGCGGATGGGTCCGATCCGGTGCAGATTACTCGAGGAGACGGGTCGAACTACAGGCCGTCTGTATCGCCCGATGGGCAGCGGGTTGTGTTTGCATCTTCGCGCGATCGCAACTACGAGATCTACATGATGAATCTCGACGGTTCAAACCAAACAAACCTCACGGAATCGCCAGGGAATGAGACTTTCCCCGTTTGGATGAGTGACTCCGCAATCGCTTTCATACGGGAGAGTGGACGTGGCCGCAACCTCTCCAGATCGATCGTGAGAATGGAGTTGAACGCGTCGCGCGACCTGTCTGCGCTCTTTCCGCAAGGTCTAATGGTGACCAACTTCGCTATCTCGCCCGCAGGAGACATGATCGCTGCGACCGTATCCGCTCAAGGACCACAGGGTGTCGAAAACCGCTTGTATCTGATACCGACAGCCGGAGACGGTGTCCCCGTGGAGGTCAAGAGGCTGAATACCGCAGATCGACTCGTTTCGCCATCGTTCCGCCGGCGCTGATTGGAGATTCAGGCACATTGGAAAGAAAGGGGCCAGACAGACCTGGCCCCTTCGTCGTACTTGCGGGTTTCGGCGGATCAGTTGTCACGCCAGAGGAACACTGTTCCCTCGTTACGCCCCAACCGCGGCGCGCTGACAGGCGAAGGTATCGAGCCAATCGTCACACCGGTTCCTGTATCCCTTTAGATGCGCCGGTGGTACCGAGAGTTGCATAGTCACGAGATATTCATCTGTAAACGAAATCCCCAATTGGACAGTCAAAACAAGCAGTCGACGCACATTTTAGTTCCAACTTGACACTTCCTCCTACCCAAATACGTATTTGACATACATATTTTAAATACGCAACCATCCCATGCCGCCGTGCATCTGTGGTGCAGCGCATATGTTCAACGGCTTTGGGGTCCCTTTGGTTCTGTTGAATCTGAGCTTTTTGGCAAAGAGAGCGGATGAGCAATGTCCATTTCACGAGGCCTGATCAGTTGGTTTTTCGTTTTCATCGTTGTCGCCGGTGCGCTTGGAGCGGCTTGGTGGAGGATCAGTGGGGAGGACGACTCTTCCACGGAAGGCGCAGAAATTGACGACGGCAATCGCCCCGCAGTATCTGCGACCGGTACCTTCTCGACCAGCGTGGCCATTCCGGTAAGCGGTAAAGCCGCCGTGAGAGACACACTTGTGATTTCGGTATCGGCTGCGGCTCAAGCCGCGGCTGAACGAGAGGCTCCTCTTGCTGCTCGTGTTGCCGGCCGAATTGTGCGGTTGTACGTGCACGAGAACCAGGTCGTGCGGGCAGGAGCATTGCTTGCAGCTATCGACTCGACAGAATACGAGTTGAGCGTTGCTGATGCGGAGGCGCGTCTCGCTCAGGCAGAGGCCTCTTATCGCGAATTCACGTTGTTCGACGATGAGATCGAAGATCCTGAGGTTAGAGCTGAGCGCGACCGAGTTGCGAGAGCCAGGAGCGGCATGGACCAGGCTCAGGTCGCTCTTCAACAAGCTCAGCTTCAGCTGACCAGAACGAAGATCCGTGCTCCGTTCGGAGGGCGGGTGGCGAGCATCGAATTCGTCGAAGGCCAGGAAGCCAATGGCGGAGATCGGTTGATGACCGTCATCGATCTCGACCCTATCAAGGTTGAGGTCCAAGTGCTGGAGAGTGAGGTTGGGTACCTCGCGCCCGGCCGCAACGCGACGATCCTGTTCTCCGCGTTCCCCGACGATGTTTTCACGGGGACGGTCGAGACTATCAACCCTGTTGTGGAGCAGGGAACGCGAACCGCTCGGGTCACCGTGCGTGTACCCAACCCCGATGCCCGCATTCTCCCGGGGATGTACGCGCGCGTATCGATAGAAGCACGAGAGTTTCCGGATCGCCTGATGGTGCCACGGTCAGCCATTCTCGAGCGCGACAGGCGAGACATGCTGTTCGTATTCGAGCAGGATGGAAATCAGGGCGAAGGCCTGGCGAAGTGGCGTTACGTCACTACCGGTTTGATGAATGATTCTCTGGTGGAGCTAGTAGCGAATCCGGAGACGGACATGGTGGAGCCGGGCGAGATCGTGCTTACCGACGGGCACTACACGTTAATCCACGACGCTCGAGTTCGGCTTGTCGGAAATGTCCGTGCTGCAGGGGGGAGGCCGCAATGAGAGCCCGGGCAACTCTCGCCGCCGGCGTCTTGCTTTTCTGGGTGGGTGCCGTCGGGAAGGTCGATGCACAACAGCAGGTTCCAGGTCAACTCACATTGGAAGAAGCTCTGTCACTCGCACAGCGAAACAACCCCGCTTACCGGCGCGCCGTCGCACAGGCAGATGTATCCGGCGCAAATGTGATGGCCGGCGTCGGTGGCTTACTTCCAGATCTGAGAGCCAGCCTCAACTTCAACGGGTCGGCCCGGACGGTGTTTACTGGAACAGACGACTTCGGACGTTCGGTCGAACTACCAGAAGCAGCCACTTTCAAGAGCAGTAGCTCATCCCAGGGCCTGAGTAGCAATGTGACGCTGTTCGACGGTTTCGCGAATCTCAACAACCTGAAGAGTGCCCGCGCAGAGGCGTCGGCCGCCGACGCGGGAGTCGATGTCCAAAGAACTGCTTTGGAAGCTGAGATCAAGCGCCGTTTCTACCAGGTGCTTCAGTCGCAGCGATTGATAGAGATCGAGGAGAACCTGCTGGCTGTGAGGCAGCGAGACCTCGAGGCAACCGAACGCCTGTTTCGCGTCGCGGCTCGCACCCAGGTGGATGTACTCGGTGCTCAGGTCGCGGTCTCTCAACAGCAACAGGTGCTAGATGCGGCGCGCGGCAGTGCGCGTGCCAATCAGCTACTTCTCTCTGAGTGGATCGGTCTCGAAAACGCAGCTGAGTTCGAGGCCGTGGGGACGTTACCCGAGGTGTTCGATCCGAGTGGACTCGATGCCGATGCAATTGTGTCAGAAGTGGTTGGCAGTAATCCCAGTGTCAGGCAGGCCGAAGCGACCGCGGCGCAAGCCGCGTTTTCAGCCTCCGCAGCGCGCGGTTCACGATTGCCTAGCATCAGTGCCAACGTCGGCCTAAGCCGTGCACTCCAAGACCAGGGCTACTCCGGCATGTTCAAGCTGAACCCCAGAGACAGATGGTTCAGTTTCGGCATGAGTGTGTCACTGCCGTTGTTCAATCGGTTCCAGACAAATCAAGCCATTGCGCAGGCAAACGCGAACAGAGACGCAGCGCAAGAAGACGTACGGGCGCGCCGGCTCGAGGTAGAACGTCTCGTTCGCAGCAACATCATCGAGGTCGAGAACTCCTATCGTCGCGTTCAACTTGCCGAACGGTCGGCCCAATTGGCACGACAGCGCCTCGAGATGGCGCGTGAGCAATACCAGCTTGGTTCGATCAGCTACACCGAGCTGCAACAGGTTGTAACTCAGGCCTCCGGTGCTGAGCGTGACGCACTTTCTGCCGAAGGGAGTTGGGCCGCCGCACTAGTTGCCCTCGAAGAAGTCGTGGGGCAATCGGTCAGGCCGTAAACAGAGCTGCAATGTCAATTCCCAGTCGCTGCATAAGACGTCCGGTCGCGGTGGCAATGCTGTTCTTGGCCATCGCAATGCTGGGCTTTATCTCGTTCCGCAGACTCCCCATAGATCTCCTACCGGACGTGGCATATCCGCGCCTGGTGATCTACACCACCTATGCGGACGTGGGCCCGGCGGAGGTAGAACACTTCGTCACGGAACGGATCGAACGCCAGGTGGCGAGGGTGCCGGGGGTGGAGAAGCTGGAGAGTGTTTCACGGGAAGGCGTTTCACTCGTAACACTCAGATTCGCGTGGGGCACCGACATGGAGTTCGCGGTCCTCAACGTGCGTGAGCAGCTCGACAACTTGCGAGATGATCTGCCGGAGCTGAGTTCCAGGCCCGTGGTGCTGCGAACCGATCCCAACTCAGAGCCGATAATGGCGGTGAGTGTGGCCGGCGAGGGCGATTTGGCGTCTCTGAAGGATCTGGCGGACCTGGTGTTCAAGCGCCGATTCGAGCAGGTGGACGGTGTGGCTGAAGCTGCGCTGGCGGGGGGACTCGAGCGAGAGATCCATGTTGAGGTAAACCCGCAGCTCCTCGAGAGCTACGGATTCACCATCGCGCAAATACGCACCGTACTCGACGCAGCCAATCAGCGAGCGCCCGGCGGGTACATCAGGCGTGGTCGGTACCGCTATGCGCTCCGCACACTCGGCGAGTTCCAGAGCGTCGAAGAGATCGCGCAGGTACCTCTGGGCCGCAGTCAGGCCGACTCCACCGCGTCTGAAAACTTGGTGCTCCTGAGTGACGTCGCCGTGGTGGAAGATGGGTTCAAGGATAGGGAATCGATCGCGCGCTACAACGGGGTCGAGTCCGTCGGCCTCTTGCTATTCAAGGAATCGGGCGCCAACACCGTGCGAGTATCGGAGCGGGTTGAAGATGTAATTGAACAACTGCACGCGGAGTATCCGGAGGTTCAGCTCGATGTTGCGATGAGCCAGGCTGGGTTCATTTCCGACGCGATCTCGAACGTCGTGCAAGCTTTGGTGTTCGGTGGTATTCTCGCGTTCCTGGTCCTGTTCCTGTTCATGCGCGACGTACGGTATCCTGTGGCTGTCGCGCTCGCCATTCCGATTTCGGTGGTGGCGAGCTTCGCGCTGCTCGACCTCGCGAACGTGTCGCTCAACATCATGAGCTTGGGCGGTCTCGCTCTCGGAGTCGGCATGCTCGTCGACAACTCGATCGTGGTGCTCGAGAACGTGTTCAGACACGGAGAGTTGGGAGCCGACTCGATTGACGCCGCAAGCCGAGGGGCAGAAGAAGTCCAGGGGGCTATTACTGCCTCGACACTAACCACGATAAGTGTGTTTGGTCCGATCATTTATGTGCAAGGTGTCGCGGGGCAGCTCTTTGGTGCGTTGTCGTTTGCCGTTGCATTTGCTTTGGCCACGAGCCTCATTGTTGCTCTCACGCTGCTTCCCACGATGGCGGCGCGTTGGACTGGGGCTTCCGGTAAGAAAGGCACCTTCGCGCGCCGGCTATTTGCTGCCGTGTGGTTGCGCCTCTCCGGGGCGGTCGGTCGCTTCTTTGGGCCGTTTCTGGATTGGTTCGACGGTCAGTTCGCCAGGTTCGCCACGTGGTATCATGCGCTGCTCGAGAAAGCGCTCGACCGGCGCGGGCGTGTTGTGGCCGCCGCGACATTCACCCTCGTAGCGGGGTTGGCAATAGCGTGGATTCTCGACCGCGATGTCCTGCCGGACGTCGACCAAGGCGCCTTCAGGGCGCAACTCACCCTCCCGCGCGGTACTGCGCTCGAGGAGACGGCGGCAAGCGCGGCGCAGCTCGAGAGCATATTGCTGAACGACCCCGCGGTCGACGCGGTCTTTACGCGAGTTGGACGGCAAGACGCGGTAGCGGGTGTGGAAGACGAAGAGTTTGGGCTCCACACGGCCGTGCTGGAGGTGCGCATGAAGGAGCGCCAGAGCACTAGTGCGGCCTTGGCGAGGGTGGCGCCCGCGCTGGCCGAGTATCCGCCTGGGGCTCTCACCATCGAAACGGGAACAGCGACTGCGTTGGGCCAGCTCCTTGGTGGAGGCGAAGCCGATATCGCTGTGAGGGTGCGCGGAGACGAGCTAGAGGAGACCTGGGCACATGCACGGTTGGTTGAAACCCTCCTGCAGCCGCTTCGGTCGCTCAAGAACGTGCGTATGGCGGTCGAGGAAGGGCAGCCCGAGATACTGGTCGAGATCGATCGTGACCGCGCGGCCGCCTTCGGCATCGAACCTCGGCAGATCGCCTCGACGGTCGAGGATTACATGCGCG
>CAYTDU010000261.1:0-7210 GCA_964436395.1 uncultured Gemmatimonadaceae bacterium
GTCTTGTTCTTGGGGCTGTTCACCGCAACGGCGGCCGCGTAGGACGACGGCTGGCAGAACAAATGGTATTGGGGAGCCCAAGCAGGCGCGTACTTCTTTTCAACTCCCACAGTTGATAACGAGATGGCATTCGAAGTGGGCGGGCATTGGGTCATAACGGCCGAACGCATCGGACTTCACATGGGCCTATCCCAGCTCTTTTTTGACGACGCCACGTCTTCTATTCCGGACGGTTCCGCAACTGGGTTAGGTGTCAACTTTACTAGAGGTCGGCGACTTCAGGCCGAGATGTACGCATTCCCAATGGATGGCCCTCTGCAGATCTATGCGGGTGGGGGATTCCTCATCAACTACATCTCAGATGCGCTTCCGACAGGGACCTTTGGATCTACCCAGGCAGAGCAGGCGGCTCTGGCGGCTATTGATGAGGTATCGACGAAAGCATTCTTCACGATAACGGGCGGTGCGCAGTGGCACATGGGCCGTTGGGCCTTGTTCGGAACGTACCAGTTTACGCCGTCTGGCAGGGATTTCCTCATTTCCAGTACGCAGCATTCGATATCCGGGGGTATCCGCTACGCATTGGCCGCGTCTAATCAGGATGTGACGACAAACAGATAGCGAGAATAGGCAAAGAGATATTGGGGCGTGGTCTCACTGAGATCGCGCCCCTTCTCGTTTACCGCGGACGTTTTGATTTCTGCCGCGGCTGATTACTACGTTCGCTCCGCGATAGCCACTCCGACCCGCTCTCGTAAAACCGCAGCGGCCAGTCAGCGGCGTGCCTGATTCCGATTCGCGGTCCCGCCACAATCGAACCATCGGGAACCGGTTCACCCTGCAATATCCTCACCGGCCCGTCAACAAGAGAACAGGCGTTCACATCGCGTGTTATGCCCAGCGCCTGACACAACCGCGCCGGACCGGCACACAGCAACTTCGCTGTGTCGGTGCCCCTTCGCGTTGACATGATATCGAGTCCGTCAACGGGTTCGAGAGACCTGACGAGGACCGCCGCTGGGAAACCCGTGCGCCCGGTGACAACGTTGAAACACCAGTGCATACCATAAATGAAGTAGACGTACGCATGGCCAGGCGGCCCGAACATGGCTTCGTTTCTCTGTGTGCGCCTGTTGCCATACCCATGCGCGGCGGGATCGTGGGGTCCCGTGTACGCTTCCACCTCGGTGATGCGCCCAGAAGCTTTGTTCTCCCCTATCTGCGTCTCCAAAACACGACCCAGCAAAGCGCGCGCGACATCAACGGTGTCGCGCGCGTAGAACTCGGGTTCCAGTGCCGGCCGGCCGGCATCAGCCATGAGGTGCTAGTCTTCTTCCTTTACCGTACCCATTGCTCGCTGAAACGCGGCAGTGACTTTGCGAAACAGCCCCGATTCCTCCTCTTCTTCCGAATCGCGCGACGCCTTTGGGGCCTGAGCCGGCTCCGTCTTCACAGCCATCTCCGGCTCGGAAGCTTTGGGCTCTTCCGCTGGGGTTGATTCCGGCTCTGGCGTCGGTTCCGGTTCCGGATGAGGAACCGCGGTCTCCACGGTGGCGTCGTTTTCAAGCGCCGCTCTCTTTGACGTCTGTCTCGAGCGCCGGCGGCCCGATCTCATACCCAGAGTGGGAGGCGCTGTGGACACTGGAGGTGACGGAGTTGGTGGCGGTGGAGCCTCCTCCTTGGTGGCCGATTCTGACGGAGTTTCCTCTGCGGTCAACCTGGGTTTCGCCGAACGACCTCCCCTCCGGAACCTCGGGTTCACTATCGGTGCAGCGGTCTTCGTGGCGTCTTCTGCCTGTTCCGCCGGCGCGTCTTTTTCGGCGTCCGTATCGTCCGGCTTCTTTGTCCGCGTTGTCTTCCGTTTGGTGGTTTTCCGCTTTGTGGTTTTCTTCGGTTCCTTTTCCACCGCTTCTTCAGCTACCTCACCATCTGCCGCCGCAGCCTCAACTTCTTCGTCTATCTTCTTCGCTCTGGCTGTCGTCTTGCGCTTCGTGGTTTTTCTCTTCGTGGTCTTCTTCGGTTTCTCCGCGGCCTCCGCATCAGCCGCCGTATCCGAGGGACCCGTGTCAGCTGCTTCGCTCTCCTCCTCGCCACCCTCATTGGCAGCCGCCCGAGCCTGCGATCTTGACGACTTCCGCGCTACGGTCTTGCGGGTAGTCTTCCGTTTGGTCGCCTTCTTCGGTTTCTCCGCTGTCTCGGTTTCCTCATCCCCCTCGGTCTGCGCTTCTGCACCCTTCCCCTGGGTTTCGACCGCAGCCTTTGTACTTTCCATTTCCGCAGCTGCCGCCGCACTCAACTTCAGCATGTAGGCGTCGCCTTCGCTCTTGATCAACTCGATCACGTCTGCGTCGTGCGCTTGGCGGAGCATTCGTTGGAATCGCCTCACCTCGAAGACCGGATCCGCCTCGTTGCCATGGATGTCTATCATTCCGTCTCTGGCCCGGTCCGCCACCGTTGCTTCTTCACCCACCGCTCCCGCAGCCGTCAGCGCTCTCTTCAGCAAGTCGAACGCCTCACCCAGCGTGAGCGTACGTTTCTTCGTCTCGTGGTCGGTCTTCTCCCGAGTCGATCGCTTGCGACGAGGAGCAGTAGTGGTGTCGTCGGAACCGCTCGGTTTTGTACCGGTCGTGTCCTTATGATCGACCGGTACGTTGGCGTTAGGACCGACGTCCACGGCGTACTGCCCATTCTCCATCTTCGTCAACCGCAGCAGGCCGCGTTTCTCCGCCTCGACCACAAACTTGCTGAATCGATTACACCCTGCGTCCTTCTCGTCGAAGCTCGGGTCGATTGACTGCATGACCTGTTTCAGGCGATCCGAGCGCATCACGTCACCGCTCTCGAGCATCTTCTGGACAGCCTCGACGACCAATTCCCATGGGTCGTGGCGGAGAATCTCTTCTTCGCCGGTTCGCGCCAGCCCGGTGATTTCGTTGTAGCTGTAGTACTCGTCGCAGTTCTGGACCAGTAGATCACTCGATGACTCGCGAATGCCAACGCCAATCACGAACTTGCCGTACTCTTTGAGCTTGAGCACGAGCGCTGAAAAATCGGAATCACCCGAAAGCAGGATGAAAGTGCCAATCTCCGGTCTGGTGAATACCAACTCCAGGGCATCAATTGCGAGCCGAATGTCCGTCGCGTTTTTCTTATTCGCCCCAACTGCGGGAGCGAAAATCAAGTCGATCGATGCCTCAGTAAGTGGAACGATGTACTGTGGGTACCTACGCCAGTCAGCGTAAGCTCGCTGAACCGAGACCTTGCCTCTGATTATGTCTGAGTTGAGGAGTTTTCGAAGCTGGGTTTGGAGATCTGAACGGATCCCCATCGTCACATTGTCGAAATCAACCAGCAAAGCAGCATTGGGGGCTTGCGGAGTTGGCTCCGCCTGGGCGGCCAAGGGGGGCCGCCCACCTATCTTTTCAATCACGTCACGCTCAATTCCAGGCCGACAACCCGCGTCAGTTCCAAGCGCTTCACCTTCCCATTGTCCGTCATGGGGAAGGCGTCGAAGAAACGGACCAGGTCCGGCACCTTGTAGTCTGCCACCATATCGCGGCAGAAGTCCCTGAGTTCGTCGCCTGTGACAATCGCACCTTCAACCGGTATGATGCACGCACAGGTCAATTCGCCGAGAATCTCATTGGGGACGCCGACCACGCACGCATCGCCTACTGCGGGGTGCGTTTGGAGAACGTCCTCGAGTTCCCGAGGGACGACCTTGTAGCCGCCCCGAATGATGATGTCGCTGATCCGACCCACGATCGACACGTACCCGGCCTCGTCCACTACTGCCACGTCCCCAGTCCTCAAAAAACCATCGGCAGTATACGATCGCTCCGTCTCGAGCGGCATGCGATGATAACCCGCCATCAGGTTTGGCCCACGCACCGCGAGCTCGCCCGCCGCTTCCAACCCATGCAGATCGCCGGTTTTCACATCTACGATCTGCACCTCCACACCGTCCAGGGGGCGCCCCACGGTTCGTTCGCGCAGTTCCGCAGGATCATCGTCGCGCGTCATCGAAACAGTCGGACTCGTCTCAGTCAGCCCGTACGCGATCTGAACGTCGTTCCACTTTCTTATCCGCCGCACCAGATCGACAGATACAGGACTCCCCGCGACGATACCGGTTCTCACAATGGAAAGGTCGCGGTTGGGGAACGATGGTTCACGCATGATCAACTCGAACATGGTGGGAACGCCGTGGCAAATAGTGACATTCTCCCGTTCGATGAGGTCGAGAACTCCTGTGGGCTCAAAGAGATCCTGCAAGACGAGCGTCGCGCCCGTCGTGAGAGCCATTATCGCCGCATGAGCGCCGAAGATCGCAAACATCGGCACCGCCAAGAGCACCCGATCCGATTCGGTAAGCGACAGAGGTTCGGCAGCCGCCAAAGCAGTCTGCACCAGGTTGTAGTGAGTCAACACCACACCTTTGGGCTTGCCGACGGTTCCGGAAGTGTAGAGCACGGCGAGTGTCGTCGTTTTCGGGTCGCACAGGTTTGCGTCCACCGATCGGCCACGTCCTTGTGCTAGGAGGTTTGCATATTGGAAAACGCGATCGTCGTACCAATACTCTTCATCGCCAACCAACACCAGGCACTGGAGATCGGGCAAATCGGACATCATCTCATCGAGCAGGTCGACATAGTCCAGGTCGCTCAGATGAGCCATCGTCACGGCGACCGTGACTTCGGCGTGGCGAAGCTGATATTTGAACTCTCGCACGCCAAGACCGGGGTTGAGCGGAACTAGGATAGCGCCCAGTTTCGCCGAGGCGAGGAGCGTTACGACCCACTCGGCGTGGTTCGGCAGGTCAACGGCAATCCGATCGCCTGTACCTATGCCCAGGTCACGCAGAGCGGCAGCCAACGCGTCTGAATCAGCGTCGACTTTCTTGTAGGAGTAACGTTTCTGTCCGTCGATCAGGCACTCGTGATCTGGAATTCTCGCTGCCTGCTCGGCGAAGAGGTCCGCCAGCCGGTAGGTGTTCAAATACGTCCCCTCTCCAACACTTCCAGAGTGAATAAGCTACCCCGCTTGCCGCTGCCCTTCAAGTTAACGAGCAACGCCAGTGATCTTGTGTGCCGTGTTTTCTCAAGTAGAAGACCGCGTCAGTGCGTCTTCAACTGCCGCAGCGTCTGCTCTCCGTAGAACATGCGGATGTACTTCGCCTGGACCTTCGTCAGGCGTCGAACGGCCCAGGCCAGATGGACGTAGTGCGGTTCCTTCGGCCTGCTGAGCGGGAACATTCCGCACTGCTCCGGCAGCCTGTTGCCCTTCCGCGTATTGCAGGTGGAACAGGCCGTAACGACGTTCGTCCATTCGTTCGTGCCGCCCTTTGAAAGAGGGATCAGGTGATCGCGAGTGAGGCACTCGCGGAACCTGAACTGGTCGGCTCTGCGCCCGCAGTACTGGCACCTGTAATCGTCGCGCGCGAATAAAAACGTGTTGGTAACCTGCCTGCGGAACCTTCGCGGCACGTGCACATACCTGACCAGTCGAATCACGGCTGGTTTAGGAAGCGTGAGCGATGCGCTGCGAACCACTCGCAATCCGTCACGCTCTACAACTTCGGCCTTGCCGTCGAGCACGAGGCAGAGTGCTCGCCGAACGGGCACGAGCGTGAGTGGTTCGAATGAGGCGTTCAGCGCTAAACAGTGCACGGCAGCGTCCGATTCTGTTCACGGCCTACAATGCGCGATACCACAGCAGTCCACGAGAACATCAAAGCTATGCGGTGCCGTAACGTGTTGCAATGGGTAGGGTTGCGGACGTTTGCACAGGCGTCTCCGGTTCGCGGATCGCCGAGCCCTGGTCGACAGCGAATCAGGCCGCCTCCATGAGCTCAGGAGACGGCCTGCACGCGACTCAAATGGATGGATCGAGAGGTTTATTGCGGAGTGAGTAGTCGGAAGTACTCGCCTATTTCGAAACCAGCCGGATCCACCTCGAACATCCGCCCTCGGTCGAAATGCCCGGTTGTCGGGAAGTATGGCGGCGGACTCTCCAGCACACAGTGATCGTACGAGTAACGCTTGACGTAACCTTGTCCACTGGTGAGTCCAACAGCACCACGCTGCTTCTGGATGATTCCACCAGTCAGGTAGATGCACCCCCGCCCAGAGCTGGTACCTTCGCACGGTTGAGCGCTGTTAGATCCTGAGCTGTAATTCTCTACCGTGAATATGTTGAGTGCCAGCACAACACCGTGAATGAACTCCGCGGTGGTCTCATCGTAGGTGCGGTACGATTGCCCACTGTATGGTATCGCCGCGTTGTTGATGGGGTTGTCGGCAATGATCACGTCGTGACCGCTGAACAGTCCTACCATGTCGGCGCATGTGCCTGCACCGGGGTCCGTGGCGTAAACGAGATCGTCACCAATGATGATATCGTCTGTGGCAGCAATTGTGATTTGGCCGCGCACCTTGCCACTGAGCACGACCTTTCCTTGCACGAAAATCACGCCCTTGAACGACGGATTGAGTTCGCGAGTGATCGGGAACAGATACCCGGCGTCTCCTTGTGTCGCGCGTGCCGTGGATACCAGGGAACTCACGGCGCCAGGCCACGGCAGCCATTGTCCTTTGCCGTCGTTGGCCCTGAACTGCCCCCAAAGCGAATCTGCGCCACCCAAATAGCAGCGACGTGTTGCATCTCTCAAGGCATCCTGGTAGTCGTCACCGTTGTAGGGGTGGTCGTCGGCCGATACAAACAGGCTACCGTGGTATTTTCCGCAGGTTTCCGAACCACTGCCAATGTACGGGCTCGATGCCACTTCACCCGTCACCCAGTTGGGATCGGAGAGGGCCTGGTAGATGCGGAAGAAGCCCTCGTTTGCATCCGTTGAGTCTCCGTCGCTATTCAGGTCCAGAGCCATGAACTCGATTCTGGTAGTGCCCTCCCCATATCCACCGTTGGTGTTCCCGACGAACGCCGTGTTGCCGGCCTGCGCCTGCACCTGGAGCTTCAAAAGATCGGCCGTCTCGGGCATCGGTATGTTCTTGCCGTTCTCCGTGTACCCCTGCATGAATGTGCCGTAGTGAGCGTCCTGAACGTATTGAGCGGTTTCGACCGTGCTGTGGAACGTGGCGCCCGTGTAATAGATCCGAATGCGGTCGTTCGAATGCACCGGGCCCCAAATCTGGTCGCCGTTTGCGAATACGATATTGCCTTCGATCGTTGTGAAATAGGCGTACTTCGC
>CAYTDU010000262.1:0-7187 GCA_964436395.1 uncultured Gemmatimonadaceae bacterium
GCTGCGTGAGGCTGTTGCGACTGAACCAACGGAGCTCGCAAATCACAACCTGTTGGGCTTTTGCTACTATAAGCTCAAGCGCCACGAGGAGGCCGTTGCTTGCTTCTTGCAGGCAGTTGAGATAGATCCTAGGTCGGGAATCGATTGGGCCAACCTTGGGTCGAACCTTCGGGATCTTGGCAAGACCAACGAGGCCATATTGATGTACAAGAAGGCCTTGTCGTTGGACCCGAGCATCGGGTTTGCGCGTGAGAACCTCGACAAGCTCGTTGGACAACGGGGAAACTGATGGAAGACCGAATCGAGCTACTGGTACAATCTCTCGACTACTCCAAGGATGAGCGCCTTCAATTGGTCCGGTTGATGACGCTTTTCGCCGCTTTGCCCAACCCACCGGATCCCAATGGCGATTTTCCGGACTATGAGCGATACAAGGAACAATTCTTGGCATCCGCTGAAGGAGACGACACTGAAGCTTTCGAGGAAGCGTTCCTGACGTTGTACGCGCATCTCCACATGTACGAGGCTCGCTACACGCCGGAGGAGCGCGAACAGATGGACCTGGCCGGCGGATACTGGGCACATTCCGGAGGGTTGAGCCCGATACTGAAAGCTTCCCAATGGATATCACCAGCGACCGTTGCGGCAGACCTGGGTGCCGGGAACGGGCTGCAGGGGTTGCTTTTTCAGTACTTGTATCCCCACCAACTCACAATTCAGTATGAGATCTCGAGCAAGATGGTCGAGATCGGACGGGAGCTGCAGGAATGGCTCGGCATTCCGGAGGAGCGGGTTGAGTGGGTCGTGGGTGATGTGTGCGATCAGGTGTTCGAGGATATCGATTTCTACTATCTGTACCGGCCGGTGCGGCCCGAAACAGAGCGGGGCGAAGCGTTTTACGAAAATCTCGCAGAGATGCTGGATTGGGGAGAACGCCCGGTCGTGATCTTCAGTATTGCAGACTGCCTCAGGCAATTCTTGTCGCGAAGGTTCAAGGTCTTTTACAACGACGGCCATTTGACTTGCTTTCGGTCGGAATAGCCACTCTCCACGACCGCATTCAGCTCAGGAGTTGCCTGCTGCGCGTGAATGGGGAGCCTACTACGCTGCCGATACCAGTGAATCGACCAACTGGTCGAGGCTGCGAATGGTCGGTGCAGTCGATGTAGTGTTTTGACCATCTCGTTGGATCAGGACTACTTGCATCCCGACCCCCATTGCACCCTCGACATCGTCAACCGGACTGTCTCCCACGTGTAGGATGCGCTCACAGGGGACACACATACGATCACAGGCTTCCCGGAATATTCTGGGGTTGGGTTTGACAGACCTCACCTCGGCGGAGGCGATTATATGGTCAACCGCATCGACCAATCCCAACTCGTGACAGAAGTGAGCCAGTCCGCACTGCCAGTTGGAGATTATTGACAGAGGGTATCCAGCCTCCCGTAAGGCTCGGAGGACTCGCGGTACTTCCGGGTAAACACCCAGACTACTCGGCCCGAGCACGCGCCACACTTCACCCGCGTGATCCTTCTCAGAGCCAGTAGGAACACGGACATTGAGGTGCTCGAAGAGGCGTTTAGTGAACCACTCCAGATATCTCTGCTTTGCATCGTCACCGAAATTAGGTGAGTAATCCGTCGCGTGCGCATCGAAGAGATCGTAGAGCACCTGATGCTCCCACGGATCGCACTCTAACCCCTGAGACTTTAGGTACTCCATCAGCATCGGCCCTCTACCACTCCCTTGCTTGTGATAGACGAGCGTGTTGTAGAAATCGAGTGTGACCGCATCTACTCGTGCGACATCAATCGTGAGTGCCTCAGACCTGGTCATCGCTCTCCTCAGAAGCACGCACGTGCCGCTGTCCTTACCCATCCGACACTCTCTTGCCGGAACCGAGCGAGGTATTGGGTGATGATCTCGCGAATGTTCTCTCTGACTTTCGCGACGTCGGGGTAGACTAGAATGAGAACCTTTGTTGGTTCCTCGATCCTCCTGCCGTTCGCTGACTGATATTGACCCGATGCATCAATCAGAGTGAGGCCTGCAGGAAAGAGAGGTGTCACCACCTCATGCATGAAGGCAGCAAACTCTTCATCGGCAATTATACTTGAGTCTGGCCGCTGTTGGCCGAAGAGCAGCTCATGCCGGGTCGTCTTGATCGGATTGGCACAAAAGGCTGTTCCGCTGCCAGGCGGTAAGGACCTCGTGCATCCATTCACCGTGGTTACCAGCACCAAGAGAACCGTTATGAGCCTCAGCCGTAGCCAACATATCAGCATCATTTCAAATACTTCTCGAACCACTGGAGCATTCTATTCAGCACATCCAGCTGGTGCTTTTCCTCGCGAATGCCATGGCCTTCACGTGGATAGAGAACCAGCTGTGTCTCCACTTCGTACCGCTTGAGTCCGCGATGGAATTGTTGGCACTGTCCAATTGGATCTGTCTGGTCATCTTCACCGCAGAGAATCAGCGTAGGAGTATCCACGTTTCGCACATGTGTCACCGGCGACCGTTCGGTGAATAGCCCGAGGTTCTCGTACGGTGTACCCATGAACCAAGTATCATATGCGTTGATGCCCGCCGACTCAGTCCCGTATTCGCTTGCCAGATCTGTCATAGGAGCCCCGGACACCGATGCTTTGAAACGATCGGTTTGGGTCACTGCCCAGGCCGCCATGTAACCGCCGTAAGACCAACCGCCGATGCCCAAACGGTTTGGATCCGCAACGCCATGTTCGATCAAGTAGTCGACGCCAGCCAAGACATCCCGAAAATCGGCACCGCCCCAATCACGCCGGTTCATTGCAAGGAATTCATGACCGTATCCGGTGGATCCCCTGATATTCGGATACATCACCAGGAAACCACGGGCTGCCAACAGCTGCCCCCAGGAGTGAAACCTGTCTGCCCATCTTCCTGTCGGACCGCCATGCACCAACACTACCATTGGCAGTGGTTCCCCTTCCGCGCGACCTCGAGGCATCAGCCTACCCGCCTCGATTTCCAGGCCGTCAAAGCTCTCGTAGTAAAACGTGTCGATCGGTATGGTCGCCGCTTCTGCCCACCGTTCATTGAAATGGGTGACCTGTTCCGCCGGCGTACCTCCTCGAGAGACCCACAGCTCGGGAGGCCGCGAAGTCGTTTCACCGACAAAGGCGTATGTTGTTGATGTCGCTGCAAAGGACCCGGACGGGTGAACCTCGGTTTTTCGGCCAGGCTGTACAGCGCCGTCGGTGTTCAGTGTGTAGATGGCACTCGCAAAGCCGGTTGAGGCTGTGACCTTTAGGTGACGATTCGAGGTCCAATCGTGCCCGCCGATGGGAAAGTCCAGCGAAGTAGAGGTCAGATTTTCCGAATTGCCACTACTGAGATCCAACACCCACAGGTCGTGCGGCGTTGGTCCGTCGTTGCGTGTGGCAACAAAGGCAACCGTTGCCCCGCTGGGTGACACATCCAATCCGCCGAACGGACGGGGGGGATCTGCGAATGGTTCGGTGTTGCCGGTTGTCACGTGCAAAAGGAACAGAGTATTCGATTCTAATTCGGGCTGTGGATTGTCAGTGGCAGAAAGAAGGATCTGGTCTCCCGGCGGTACCCACGCGAACTCTGAAATACGCCTATCCCCATCAGTCAGCTGTTTTACCTCACCAGTCTCTAGGTCTACAGTCCACAGTTGTGCCAAGTCCTCGTCATCCACCACGCGGGCGTCGTCTTTGGCCTCCGCCCTCGCTTTCTCTTCCTCAGTCTTCGGTATCGGTGCTAGATAAGCGATACTGGCCCCATCTGGCGACCACGCGAAGGTCCGAATGCTGACCTCATCATCTGTCAAAGCTTTGCCTTCACCGCCCAGAACCGACATCACGTAGACCTGATTGTGTTCGGATCGACTCGATAGGAAGCCGAGTGTTTGGCCATCTGCTGACCAGCGTGGCGTACTCTCACCTGCATCCGAATTGGTGAACTGCCGCACATCTCCAGTCTCGGAGTGGTAGACCCAGATGTGGCGCTCCCGTTCGGCCCCCTTCACGGGTTCAGTCACCACGAATGCGATTCGGTCCCCGCCGGGAGCGATCTGAACATCGGAGATTTGCCATCGTTGCAGAGTTTGCTCGGGCGAGAGGATGTTTGCCCCTGCAGAGGAGTCAGACGCCTGCCCATGCAGCGGGCTGATGCCAGCGAGGATCGCCACAGAAACTGAAACGATCAAGAGCTTCTTCATATGTAACCTCCAGTCTTTCCGTCTCCTCATAGAGTATATGCCTCCTACCATCAGACTGCACCCACCTATATCTTGCCCGCACCCTGAGCGACATGGAGAACTACAAATGAATACGCGGACTTGGCTGTCTGTACTCCCCTGCCTGTTGATGGTGTCTACAGCTGGAGCAGTTGCCCAATCTTTCCCGGAATCCGATCGGGACACGACCTTCTACACGGTGCGGGGTGAACGACACGGCGTGAGTTTCTTTAGGCAACATCGCCACGAGGGCGTGGAATACGAAGCTGGAAACGTGCTGACGTTCGACCGGTACCACACAGTGGACGTCATGTATGAGTGGCTGGAGAGGTGGGCGGAACAATTTCCCAACCTCCTGGACGTATACGAGGTGGCAAAGAGCTACGAGGGCCGCCCGATAATGCAGGTGTCGATAACCAACAAAGAGACTGGCCCCGCGGTTGACAAGCCGGCGTCCTACTTCGAGGGTGGACGCCACAGCGGGGAGGTAACTAGCAGCGAGTCAGCTCTGTGGTTGATCAAACACCTACTCGAGAACTACGGCCAGGATCCCGAAATCACTGAGTTCCTCGACACCCGAGCCATGTACGTGAGACCCGAGAACAACCCAGACGGGTCGAACATGTACCTGCACACGGCACAATCAAATCGCAGCACCGTGCGGCCGCATGACAACGACCGTGACGGTCTTCTCGACGAAGACTCGCCCAATGACCTCGATGGTGACGGCGTGATCTATCAAATCCGCTACCGACCACGGCCGGGCACAGACGACGAGGCTAACTACATCGCCGACGAACGCGATCCCTCAGGCAGGCTGTTGCGACGCGTCAGAGGTGAGGAGGTGGGTGAATGGCTCGTTATTTCCGAGGGGCTCGACGACGATGGGGACGGGCGCTACAACGAGGATGGAATCGGTGGTTTGGACCTGCATCGCAACTACCCGGAGAACTGGCGGCCCGATGTTGGAGGGGACAAAACCCGCAGAGGATATACGCAAAATGGAGCCGGAGCCTTTCCCCTGAGTGAGATAGAGACGCGCGCGACCGTGCTGTTTCTACTTTCAAATCCGAATGTATCGGTAGTCAATTCGATGGACACCAGGGTGCCGATGCACTTGCGTCCGCCTTCGACCTCTAGAAGCGCCGAGAGGATGTACCCTGAAGATTTGGCCTACTACGAGATGTTCGACCAAGTAGGAATGGAACTCACAGGCTACCCCTGGGCAGGAGATGTCTACTACACGTATAGAATGCGAGTACCCGTAAACCCCTTCACAGGTGATTCAGCGAATCCCGGACCACTCTTTGGTCACAGTCCCGACTTCGGATACTGGTACTACGGGGCAATCTGGTACGGAGACGAGTTGTGGAATGGCGGAGCAATGGAGGATTACAACAATGACGGTCTCCGCGATCAGGTGGATGCGCTAGTTTGGGACGATCAGGGGAATGGTGGCAATGGGTTCCGCGAGTGGGAGCCGTTCCACCACCCCGTATTGGGCGACGTGGAGATTGGCGGTTTCCACCCGAAGTTCTTCTCGCAAAACGGACCAGCCCACGAACTGGAGCGCTGGGCCCGTAATCAGGCCCTGTTCAACCTGGAAATGTCCAAACACCTACCGTTGATAGACGACGTCGATACTTGGATTCGGGTTCATCGCGGTGACGACAGCACTACATATGAAGTTACGGTCAGTTGGACCAACAGCGGTCGCTTGCCAACAGCTCTTCGCCAAGCACAACTGGTGAAGATCGTGCAGGAGGACCGAGTACGTCTCGAATTTGCTGACTCGCTCACCGAGGGTGACTCACCAAGACTTCGGATCGTCACACCATCTCGGCGCAACAAGGTGATCTCTGCAGGCTGGACAGAACCTGGCGAGCAGAAATCTGTGAGGTTCGAGGTGCGGACATACGGAATTCCCGGCGTCGAGGGAACGGTTCACGTCATGTCAACGCGCGGTGGGTTGGTCAAGGTGCCGCTGCGGCTCGGAGAGCCGTAGGGGCGGGAGGAGTGAGCGGGGAGCCGGTAGCGGGGAACAATAGGTCCACCACTACCCAGCTGCTCCCTGCTCACCGCTCACGGCTCCCCTCAAACACCCCCCTCCACTTCCGCGTCGATCACAGCTCTCATCTGGGGTGCCAACCGTCCAATCCAATCCTCGAAATACGCCTGCTGTGCACGCTGATCAGCAGTGAATGGAGCAGGGAAGTCAGAAACCTGACCGTAGAGCCGAACCAGTCTACTACGGAGCTCATTCATCAGCGGTTCGAGTTCCTCCAAGTTCCCGATGAGATCGGTGTTGCGGGCTTCGTCACACTCTTCGAGTTCGTCGAGTTGCCGCCTTACCTGCATCACGCTATCGGCCAAGTGCAAGAAGGAGCCGACGGTACCAGCTAGGGTCGTCACAGCCTGATGCCATTCGTTGCGCGTAGCATCCGACACTGTAATGCGAGGATCATCCCTGACCTCGATTCGCTGTCCGTAAGCTCTACCGGCGACGACTAGGCGCACCATGTAGTCGCCGGGAAGCACCCATGGCCCTGCAGGGCCGTTGTTGCGTTGGTTGTTTCTTGCCGGCGGGCCGATGTTTGCTGAATGCAGATCCCAGATTACGCGATTCAAGCCAGCTTTGGGGTCTGTGTCGACCTGCGCGATCTCGTTGCCTGCTGCATCGAGAACGGCAATGATGACATCTTCGCCGACGAGATCCTCGTTCAGGAAGTAGTCAATGATTGCCCCGGCCGGTGGATTCTCACCGCGGAAATACATGTCTCCGGTGTGGCCGCCGTCGTCGGTGTAGCGGATCATCTCCGCCGGTTCCATTGTAAACACGTGGGCATCGGCTGCCACTACGCTGGGCGTCAATTCCTGAAGCATGTTGATGTTGTCGAGAATCCAGTCGATTTTTTTACGGGTGTCAGGATCGGCTTTT